>NZ_KV811063.1:0-3000 GCF_001812975.1 Rothia sp. HMSC073B08
TGCCTCCAACCACACTCAACTCTGAAGAGCCATTTTACGGAAGTCACCATGCGCGGATACCTATGCGCTGATACCCATGCGCCGAGAAGCCACATGTGTTTCGAAAAGCCACAATAATGGTGGCTTCTCGAAACACATGTGGCTTCTCAATGGTTATGGGGTTATTTCAGTAACCCTTTTTCCTTCAGCTGCTCTTGAGAAAGCGAGCCAACGACAGTCCAAAATCCATCTGATTTGTCTACGTTCTGAGGTAGCCTTTAGGCTCCCTTTTTTTCTTAGTAAATACCGATGAGTAATTGCACGCCAAGACTAGTCAGGATGATAGCAATCCAGCAAAGGGCTCCAAGAAGAATGGATTTTCCACTGGATTTGATCATAGCAATGAGGTTGGTTTTGAGACCAATAGCACTCATAGCCATGATGATGAGGAATATGGAGAGTTGTTTGAGAGGTGAAAAGAAGCTAGTGCTGACACCGAAAGATGTGAGAAGAGTAGTTAGCAGAGAAGCTAGGATAAAGTAGAGAATGAAAACGGGGAAGATTTTTTTAAGCTTCACTCCTTGGTTGTCGCCTTGTTGACGGCTTTGCCAATAGGAGAGGAAGAGAACGATAGGGATAATAGCTAGAGTACGTGTCAGCTTGACAATAGTTGCAGGCTCAAGAGTGTTTGCATTGTAAAGACTATCCCAGGCACTAGCAGTAGCTGTCACAGAGGAAGTATCGTTGACCGCAGTACCCGCAAAGAGAGCAAAACCTTCGTTGGAAAGATGGAGCCAAGAACCTAGAGTTGGAAAGATAAGAGCTGCCAAGACATTGAAGAAAAAGATAACAGAAATGGCTTGGGCTACTTCTTTTTCCTTGGCGTGAATAACAGGAGCAGTCGCTGCAATGGCAGAACCGCCACAGATAGAAGATCCAACTCCAATCAAGGTAGCTAGCTTTGTATCAAGGTTAAAAAAGCGTTGGAAAAAGAAAGCAATAATTAAAGCGATAGAAATGGTCGAAATGATGACAGGAAGGGAAGATGTTCCAACTGCGAAAACTTGTGAGATACTGAGTCCAAACCCAAGCAAAATAACAGCATACTGAAGCAATTTTTTGGAGCTGTAAGTCAAACCGGCATCCAGTTGTGTATAGGAAGTGAGAAAGGGATGGAGAATCATTCCGATAAAAATGGCGAAAACAGGTGCTCCCACAACAGGCAGAAATCCTCCTAAAACCCAAGAGATGATAGAAATGATCAGACAGACTGACAGTCCTGCCCAATTTTTTGATAGAAATGACATAAAAACCTCCGAAAATAAATACTTCTTATTATAATCTTTTCTGTCAGAAAAGTAAATTAGAAAGTAGGAATACAGACCCAGCCCGGGGAGCGCACCACCTCAGCCTCCGCGCTGATAAAGGCGTTCGATATCCTTGAGGAACTTAATATCCTTCTCGTAGGTATCCAGCATATAGGGCCATACATACTGCATGTCACCGGTCTGAATACCGTAGTTACGGGCTCTGACCCAATCGGCCATCATCTCACGAAGACCAGCAAAGGTTTCAGGGTACTGTTGCGGCTTAGCCTTGGGGAGAGGGACGTTCTGAGCTATACCGTATTCATCAGCTTCACGGTATTCGCCGTCGGGTGCTTTCGAGCCGCCAGAATAGCCGCGGGTAATGACCGGGCTCGGAGTAGCGGAAGCAGAAGCGGCATCGGATGCCGCCGCGAAAGCCGATGCCGATTCGCTCGGTGTGGTGGAGGCAGTGGCTGCCGCCTCGTTATTTGCCTGCTGGCCGCATGCCGCAAGCAGGGCACCAAGACCCAGAAGGGTACCGCCGCTCAGCATTGCGCGGCGGGTCATAATAACGGAAGTCATGGAAGTGTATTCCTCATATCGGTGTGAAGTGTGAATAGGTGGCTGGCTAGAAACCGGAAGACTAACCAGCCGAAGGGAGGAACCCGATAGCTGAGAAGCCACATGTGTTTCGAAAAGCCACAAAAGAAGTGGCTTTTCAGCGAACATGTGGCTTCTCAACGTAAGACCCACGGCAGGAGAACGACCTTACATGTCAGGCCAGTCGCGGTGCAGCGAGTACTCCGTATCCCCGTCACCGTTATCGTTGAGGTGCCAGCGCTGGCCGGTACGGATATCGGCCTTGCGCAGACGCGGGTTCGGGTTATCCTTCTTACCCATCGTGGGGTCGTTCTTGCAGCCCCAACGAGTATCGTCTTCATCGCAGGTGCCGCCGACGCGGCCCACATCGACCCACCACACACGGATTAGCAGCGGGTCACTGGTTGCCTGTGGAGTCACCTTCATCATCTGCCAGGGTCCGCCATCCACGCGGAAGCGAGCCGTGTAGTGCACGGTCGCGTACGCGTGGAAGTTGCCGGAACGCTGGTAGGCGTAGCTGGTTTCCGTTTGTCGCGGACGTTCACGAGGGTAGGTGGCGACCGGTTTACCAGCGGTGTAGTGGGTTGCCTGGTCGCCGTTGCCGTACTCGATGACGTACGAGGAGGGCATGAGTTCAATTTCGACGTGTCCGGCGAGCATGTCTGCTTCAAGGCGGTAGGGGCCACCGTCATCAACATAGAAATTGACCTGGTCACCCTTGTAGACGTTGGGATCGCCTTCTGCTCGGCCAGTGCCTGCGGGGTTGTTGTAGGACTGGTGCAGGGTCGGCTTGCCCGGCTCTAGCGATTGGGCGGCCTCAATGATTTGCGCCATCATTTGTTCCCAGGTGGGGCCATCGTTTGCCTTGGATTTAGTGTCTTGAACAGCCTTGATGTCTGAGGGGATGCAGCTAGCGCTGCTGGGGTTGTGCATTCCCATTGCTGGGCGACCGCGGTCCATGAATCCTGCATCAGTTTCCGGGCTGAGGTTGGTGTGTTTATAGATACCGACTTTTCCTCCAGAGGTTACGCAGTAAAGGACGCCAGGGGTATTTTTGGAGGAGTAGACATCAAAACCACTGGGGTTGTGGCTCTTTTCCCATTCGTGGACTTGG
>NZ_KV811064.1:0-21251 GCF_001812975.1 Rothia sp. HMSC073B08
TCCAACCACACTCAACTCTGAAGAGCCGGTAATCGCAGGGTTGTGGATTCGGGAAATCTTGCTCTGCAAAAAGAGATGATTGATAGGGGGTTGGTACAGATTTAATAGAATTAAACATCAAATCATCTTTATGTATAGATATTCAGGGAAAATTGGTGGGTTGGCATTCAAACTATTTGAATGCGTTTGAACTACATGGCTTAAGAAAGGAATACAATATGGTTGATTATAGTAAATCAAAGCATGTGAATGTTTTGGATTTTGGTGCAGACCCAACCGGTACGAAGGATTCCGCACCAGCAATTCAAAATGCCATTAACTCGGTGGCCGCTGTTCCCGGTGGTGGTTCTGTCGAGATTCCTTCGGGAATCTATCTTGTGAGTAATGATTTTATTAATCTCAGGGATAGGGTAGAGGTGTATGGTCATGGATTCTCAACACAAATTATTGGGTTTAATAAAAACCCGAAGATTTTAAGAGATGTTGATGGTGACGATATGGAGTGTCAGGGGGTATTTCATATGGGGTCATACAATACCTTTGTGGGTGATATGGGAACAAATATACCAATGCGTTTTGGGGTACGGGATATGTTTATTCGTGCCGCCAATCTTAATCTTTTGAATCCTAATATTCGTAAAGGATTTTTTGAGTATCAAATTGCTCAGGGTAAGCACGTTGCTGATAATTATATACCGGATAATATTGCGGGCATTATTGTTCATACAAGATATGATATTTTTAATGAACCTGAAGCTGCCCCTATTATTTCAAATATTGAAATCTGGGATACGGCAATCGGAATTGCCATCCTGGGTGAACATGATCGTGCTATGAAGGTTGATAAGGTCCGCATTCGTAAAACTCGCAGACAAGGGCTCTTGGTGGGAAAGCCGGTGGGTCATGTTCAGCGTAGAACAGAGAGTTTGAACTCTGGAGCTGCGGATAATAAGTTTGTGATGGTTGAGGTCTCTGATGCCAATCTTGGTGGCGGATATCATGGGGCAATTGAGGTGTACGGAGCTCAATGTAAATTTGTGGCATGTACCGCCTGGTTTGCTATTCGCAATAAGCCAAATTCCGACCTTTATCACGATAGAGATCAGTACCGCAGAAAGTCTGGTGCCGGGTGGGCGATTTTTGGCGAACGGAATATGTTCATCGGATGTACCGCTCAGGAGAATGGCGGGCACGGGTGGGTCGTAGGTTTCAAGGATAATCAGTTTATGAATTGTCTAGGTGAGTCCTCGAGTCTCGAGAATTCACTTATTCTTAAGGGAACTGCACGCACTGATGAAGCAGCTAATTGGTATATTGGACGAAATGCTTCTGGAGCACGCCTAGTATCGCCGCGTTCGGCTAATCCGAAAGTTGGCCAGCGTTCCTCGCGTTACGGGTTTTATCTGGAGAATAAGCTGGATGATATTAGTATTGTGGCCGGTTCATCGCGTAATGCCCGTGATGGTAATAAATTGACTTCGAATGACGGTCGGCACCTTTTCTTTAGGAGAGATCGCAGTGTCCCCTGGGGCAATTTCTATATTGATATTAATTTTGTGGTCTATAGGACCTCGCAAGATAATGAGATTAATCGGAATAGTCAAAATGACGTAAAAGTTTAATCATTCTGAAATAATTGCGCGGAGAGTGAATCCTGAGTACCTTCAAAGGGATTCACTCTTCTTCTACTCTCACACCTTTCACCGAGGATAGAAAATGAAGAAAAACCTTTCGACCCGCGGCGCGGCGGCACTGTTGGCACTAGCTATGGGGTACATGGGTCAGGGTGTAGCCCAGGCGGCATACATTCAGCCGAAATCTGCACAGCCTATTGAAGAGCTGGAATTTGATGTTAATTGTTTTGACATGCACTTCTATTACGGCAAGAACACTATGGGCAGTTTGGATTGGGCGGAGTGTACCGGCCTGATTACGAAGAAGCAGGTTGTTGGGCTGGCTACAACCCGTGAAGATAAGTTGCCGAACGGGGTCATGACCATTTCGCGTGGCCGCTTGCTGGAGTACCTGTACCATCTGGCGGGTTCGCCCGAGGTGAAGAACCTGCCGGAGAAGTCTCCGTACACCGACCTGACTCCGGGCGATGCGCGCTATAAGGTTGCTATCTGGGCGACCCGCGTGGGTTTGACCGCCGGTTGGTCTGATGGTTCCTTCCACTACGATACTCCGGCAAGCCGTGGCGCCTACTTTACCTTCCTCTATCGTGCTGCGGGTAGCCCCAAGGTGACTTTGGAATCCCTGGATGCGGCGAATGCTGTGCGTACGGAAAAGGGTGCTGCTCCCATTAAGGAAGGGAGCGAGTTGCATCGAGCAATGAGTTGGGTTTATCAGCATGCTTTAAGGAGGCCCGATGATAACCTTGATAGTGTCTGGTTGAGTGTTAGCTACACCGAGTACAACACCTGGGAAATCAATAAAATACCGGATTTCTATTACGCTTCGTACCCTACTATTTTCACCCCTCTCGCGATTCTTGATTACCATGAAGAGCTGACGCCGATTGTGGCTCGTCTGCAGTCGCTGTCCTAGCGGCAGGTGAGCGGGAGGGCTTGCTGGGGGCGTGTTCCCTGCATCTGGTTCGTGCGATTTTTCGTGCGTGCTGGAGGCGGTGGGCACACCCCCTTTTTGTTGTGTCTTTCGCCGCATCCGCCTGCACGCCAGGTGTAGTTGATTGCGCAGGGTGCAGGTTCTGAGTATGGTCAAAGAAATTCACTCTTCTTCCAATCTCACACCTTTCACCGAGGATAGAAAAATGAAGAAAACCCTTTCAACCCGGGGCGCGGCGGCACTGTTGGCACTGGCTATGGGCTTCATGGGTCAGGGCGTGGCCCAGGCTGCGCATATTGATCCGAAACCTGCACCGCCTACTGAAGAACCCAAGGCTAATGTCAACTGTTTCGAAATGTACGGCGAATACGGCAGGAACGCTATGAACAGTTGGCAGTGGGCGGAGTGTGTCGGCCTGATTACGAAGGATCAGGTTGCTGAGCTGTATAACATCGATGAGTGGTCCCTGCCGAATGAGGTCATGACCATTTCGCGTGGTCGCTTGCTGGAGTACCTGTACCAGCTGGCTGGCTCACCCGAGGTGAAGAACCTGCCGGAGAAGTCCCCGTACACCGACCTAACTCCGGGCGATGCGCGCTATAAGGTTGCTATCTGGGCAACCCGCGTGGGTTTGACCACCGGTTGGTCTGACGGCTCCTTCCACTACGATACTCCGGCGAGCCGTGGCGCCTACTTTACCTTCCTTTATCGTGCTGCGGGTAGCCCCAAGGTAACTCTGGAGCCCCTGGGTAAGGCGAATGCTGCACGATATAAGAAGCGTTTTGCCCCCATTAAGCGGGGTAGTGAGTTGCACCGAGCAATGAGCTGGGCGTACCAGCATGCAATGGCGAAGCGGGAGGATTATGACCTGCCTATGAACTTCAACTACCCCAGCGCCGATTACGTGACATGGGACGCCTACAGGGTGCCGGATTTCTACTTCGCTTCGCACCGCACTATTTTTATTCCTCTTATGATTCTGGACAGTCATGAGGAGCTGGCACCGATTGTGGCTCGTCTGCAGTCGCTGTCATAGCGGTAGGTGAGCGGGAGGGCTTGCTGGGGGCGTGTTCTCCGCGTCTGGTTCGTGCGATTTTTTGTGCGTGCTGGAGGCGGTGGGCACGCCCCCTTTTGATGTGCTCCTTGATTGTGTTCGGAGGTTCCGGGAATGGTGTGTGCGACCGAACTATTCTTCGGAAAACAGCCCCAGGGCACCCCTGGGAGTGCTAATATGGGCATATTACGAAGAATAGTTCGTATAACCTGAGGTTCTGTAGCGGTGAGGAGGAAACCCCCCATGGCATTCGACGCAACGGGGTTCGCGCAAGAATTTGGTGCGCAGGTTCGCGCCGTCCGCAAGTACGAAAAAATCACCCAAATGGAGTTGGCATGGATGGTCGGGCTCAGCGATAAAACAATCCGCGATATTGAGCGTGGGCTACCCGGCCCATCAATTGGTGCGGTCCTCAAGGTCGCCCAAGAGCTCGGCATCGAGCTGGCCATCACCAACCCCCTCACCTAACCCCTCCCGCACACTGCGATAGAAAACAGAACCTGGAGAAAAGCCATGACAGATGAACTTATGGCAGATGTCTATAAAGATGGTGTTCTCGCCGCATATTTGAGGCGAGACGCCAACGGGCTGATTCATTTCACTTACCGGGCAGATTATGAAGGCCCGGCAATTGCCACGAGCCTGCCTTTAAACGCGGAATATACCGCAGAATCAATTCCTCCTTTCTTTCAGAATCTTTTGCCCGAAGGCTATAGGCTCGACGTCGTTAGTTCCGAGAAAAAAATCAGCAAAAATAACACTCTGGGCTTATTGCTGGTGATTGGTTCTGACGTTCCAGGCGATGTGCAAATTATTGAGCACGGGCGGGAACTGTACACCGCCCCTGCCGCATTGGTGAACAACCCTGAGGTCGTTTCCTTTGCGGAACTTATGGGCACGGTTGACCGTCGAGGACTGCCTGGCGTTCAAGAAAAGCTGAGTGCCGTCATGAAAACCCTGCCCGTGCATTGGACGGGCGCTGGCTACGACGCGCTTCTGAAAATCAGCCCGCAACGCATGCCCGGGCTCGTGGAAAACGAAGCTGCCCACCTCACGGCGGCTGCACTCATGGGGATTCCTGTAGCTCAGCATGAGCTTGTCTATGATCGAGACGGCGTATCAGGTTTGATGGTCTCCCGTTTCGACCGAACACCCTCTGGGGGACGCATCGCTATGGAGGATGGCGCACAGATTTTGGGTGTTCCTTCGGGTGAGAAATACACGGAAGATAATCCTGCTGTGACAACAGAAAGTGTCATTCAAGCAATGGTGAAGCTTGCTGCTTCCCCTGCTATTGCCCGCAGGAATCTTTACATGCATTTTCTCTACGCTTGGCTGACCGGCAATGGGGACCTGCACGCAAAAAATATCTCGCTCCTCAAGGGACGCCGTGGATGGGAAGTAGCTCCTATCTACGACATCCCCTGTTCGCTCGTGCACATTAAATCTCTATCCATGGCGCTTAGCGTCAATGGAAAAGATAATTCGAATCCCGGTGACGGTTCGCCGCCCGAAGATTGGAAGATTACTGTTGACGATTGGCTTGCTCTCGCAGAGACTATCGGTCTTCCGCCTAAGGTGCAGAAAGACGCTCTAACGCGTGCTCTCAAAGCGGCTCGAGCAGTTCGCTGGCCCACAGACCGAGCCGCCCCGGGATATGTTTTCAACTCGAATGCCTCACCGTTTAAGGCCATGCAGAAAGAGTTGGAACGCCGCCAGGACGAGTTTGAAGAGTACCTTCATACGCGCTCCTAAGGCTCCTGACTTCTTGAGCCTTCGTTATTTCTAAATTCTCCTCGTGAAGTATCTATCTACATAGATACTTCGCAATTTCTATAAAGGAACCACCATGCAGAATGGACGCGCAGGACGCCTGCACCCCGCCGTCGGCACTGCCCGCCGCCACCTCGCCGCCGCCCTCGAAAAGCTCCTCGGCGCCGGAAGCATCAAAGCCACCGGACGCTCCCGCACCGCCTCCACCGCGGACGCCGCCGACCTGCCCCTGCTCCTGGTCGCCTGCAGTGGCGGCCCCGACTCCCTCGCGCTGGCGGCCATCGCCGCGCACTTCGCCCGCCGCGGCGACGTACGCGTAGGCGCCATCATCGTCGACCACGGCCTACAAGAAGACTCCGCCGCGGTCGCCGCGCAGACCGCGCAGACCCTCACCGACCTGGGGCTTCACCCCGTCATCACCGAAAAAGTGCAGGTTCCCGTCGGGAACATGGGCCCCGAAATGGCGGCGCGCACCGCCCGCTACACCGCCTTCACGAAAGCCGTTGAGGCGACCGGCGCCCGCGCCGTACTGCTCGGCCACACCCTCGACGACCAGGCAGAAACCGTGCTACTCGGCCTAAGCCGTGGCTCCGGCACGCGCTCCCTTGCCGGTATGCCGCCCGTGCGCGTCGAAGAGGGTGTCACCTACCTGCGCCCCTTCCTCGGCCTGCGCCGCACCGACATGCTCGACATCTGCGACGCCGAAACCCTCACCCCCTGGATCGACCCGACCAACGCCGACGAAACCCTCATGCGTGCCCGCATCCGCCACAGCGTGCTGCCCTACCTGGAAGAGCACCTCGGCGGGGACGTCGCCCGCTCCCTGGCGCGCACCGCCTCCGTAGCTGGCCCCGACGCCGAATACCTCGACGAGCAGGCACAGGCAGCCTACAAGCAGGCGCTCCTACCCACCGGAACCGCCGTGCGCGGCATCGAACGTGAGGACGCCGTGCTGCTGGACCGTGCGCAGGTGGCGGCGCTGCACCCGGCGCTTCGATTGCGTGTGCTTGCGACCGCCTGCAAGACCGCCGGGGGAGAGAACCCGGGCTTCGAGCGACTGCAGGCGCTGGACTCTTTCACCGCCGAATACGCGATAGCTGGGCCCGTTCAGATGCCCGGTCACGTGAGCGCGTACCGTCGCCGCAAAATTGTGCATCCGGCAACCGCTGAACGCCTGGACGTGCTCGTATTAGTGCCAACTCGACCCTAACTAGGTGCCCAGCTAGGTGCCCGCGGAGCCCCCTCAGCACACACTATCTGCGTGGTGAGGTGCGCCGCGGCGCCGTTTTAAGCCATACTTAAGGCGAACACCATCCACATTGTCCGCTGTGGGAAGGCATGAAACCCCTCACCCGGGGCCCCGGCGGAGGCGCAGAGCGTCTAAAAGAATACGAAGGAATACATCGTGCAGGCTATCGACGTGCAGGACGATATCAAGAACGTTCTCTTCAGCAAGGAAGAGATTAATGCGAAGGTCGCCGAACTGGCGGCGCGCATCGACGAAGACTACGCCGGTAAGGACGTGCTGTTGGTGGGTGTTCTCAAGGGCGCCATCATGATCATGGCTGACCTTTCCCGCGCTCTCAAGGGCCACTACACCATGGATTGGATGGCTGTTTCTTCTTACGGTTCCGGCACCAAGTCCTCCGGCGTTGTGCGTATCCTCAAGGACCTGGACACCGACCTGGTGGGCCGCAACGTCCTGATCGTTGAAGACATCATTGACTCCGGCCTGACCCTGGCATGGCTGCAGCAGAACCTGATTTCTCGCGGCGCAGCTTCCGTTGAGATTTGCACCCTGCTGCGCAAGCCCAAGGTCGTCAAGGCTGACGTTGAGGTCAAGTACGTCGGCTGGGACATCGAGCCCGAGTTCGTCGTTGGTTACGGCCTGGACTTCGCTGAGAAGTACCGCAACCTGGACTGCGTCGCAACCCTGCACCCGCACGTTTACTCCTAAGCCTTCACCTCAGCAACCATACTGTAGGTAGTTACGCCCCGCCTCCTCACTCTTGTGGGGGAGCGGGGCGTTGCTGTACCCGCCGGTGGATGTACGTGGAGGCGGGAGGCGCATCCGCCAAGACGGGCCGCCGCCGGTGTACCAGCCGCCGCAGATACCCGGCGAAGAAGATGCACTTTCACCCCCGCCGAGTGCTACAACCCTTTAGCCCGCAGGTGAAATAGAGAAGCCCGGTACCTAGCCGCCCGCCGGGGTAGGGTACATTTAAGGTTGCACCGTTGGGTGTTCCGGCAGGCATGCCGCACCCCAACGGGTTACAGCCGCAACGTAAGGACAAAGCATTGGCGCAAAACCCCAATACTCCGCAGAAAGGCTCGGAGGGCTTCCTGAAGAAGCTGATTAACGGCCCCTGGTTCTGGCCGGGTGCAGCTCTCGTAATCATGCTGGCTTTCCTCATGGCCTCCTTCTTCACTCAGCCCTCGCGTCAGGTGGACACCAACGTGGGTCTTCAGCTGCTCAACGACCACCAGGTCAAGAGCGCAAAGATCTACGACGGCGACCAGCGCGTCGAGCTGCAGCTAAAGGACGACTACAAGAAGGGCAACGACAACTACGGTAAGTCGGTGCGCTTCTACTACGTGCAGCCCCGCGGCGACGAAGTTGCTAAGGCAATGGAATCCGCCGAGCTGGAAAGCTACACGGACCAGCCCGTTGAGCACAGCTTCCTGGGCTCCCTGATGTCCCTGCTTCTGCCGATTCTGCTCTTTGGTGTGCTCTTCTGGTTCCTGATGGGACGAGTCGGAGGCGGCTCCTCCGTCATGAGCTTCTCCAAGTCCCGCGCGAAGAAATTCACCAAGGACAAGCCGGAAGTCCGCTTCAGCGACGTCGCCGGCGTGGACGAGGCGCTCGCCGAGCTGGAAGAAGTCCGCGAGTTCCTGGCTGAACCCGAAAAGTTCACCCGCCTGGGTGCAAAGATTCCCAAGGGCGTGCTGCTGTACGGCCCTCCCGGCACCGGTAAGACCCTGCTCGCCAAGGCTGTGGCGGGCGAGGCTGGCGTGCCGTTCTACTCGATTTCTGGCTCTGACTTCGTTGAAATGTTTGTGGGTGTGGGTGCGTCCCGCGTGCGCGACTTGTTCAAGGAAGCGAAGAGCGACCCCGCCGCCATCGTCTTCGTCGACGAGATTGACGCTGTTGGCCGCCGCCGCGGCGTCGGCATGGGCGGCGGTAATGACGAGCGTGAGCAGACCCTGAACCAGCTGCTGGTTGAGATGGACGGCTTCGACGGCAACTCGAACGTCATCGTCATTGCGGCAACGAACCGACCCGACGTTCTGGACCCGGCGCTGCTGCGTCCCGGCCGTTTTGACCGTCAGATTGGTGTGGACGCCCCCGACATGCAGGGCCGCGAACACATCCTGCGCGTTCACGCCGCAGGCAAGCCGATCGCTAACACCGTTGACCTGGCACAGGTTGCTAAGCGCACCCCCGGCTTCACCGGTGCTGACCTGGCGAACGTCATGAATGAGGCGGCTCTGCTGACCGCCCGCGATAACGGCAACGTGATTGACGACCGCGCTATCGACGAGGCAATCGACCGCGTCATGGCTGGTCCGCAGCGTTCCTCGCGCATCATGAACGAGCACGAGCGTAAGGTCACCGCATACCACGAGGGCGGTCACGCCCTGGTCGCGGCGGCACTGCGTAACTCCGCGCCGGTCACCAAGATTACGATTCTTCCGCGCGGTCGCGCCCTGGGTTACACCATGGTCATGCCGCAGGACGACAAGTACTCCACGACCCGCCACGAACTGCTCGACCAGATGGCGTACGCGATGGGTGGCCGTGCGGCTGAGGAGATCGTCTTCCACGACCCGTCCACCGGTGCATCTAACGACATTCAGAAGGCAACCGACACCGCCCGCAAGATGGTCACCGACTACGGCATGAGCGCCGTGATTGGTTCCGTGAAGCTCGGCGGCGAAGACACCGAACCGTTCCTCGGTGGCGGCGGCGCTTCGGCACGCAACTACTCCGACGAGACCGCGGCAAAGGTCGACGCTGAGATTCGCGCCCTGCTGGAGCAGGCACACGATGAGGCATTCCAGATTCTGCTGGAAAACCGCGATATTCTGGACCGCCTGGCGTTCGCCCTGCTCGAGAAGGAAACCCTGCTCGAGAACGAGATTGCCGAAATCTTCAAGGATGTTCGCAAGCGCCCCGAGCGTGAGCACTGGTACTCCAAGCCGACCCGCGAGCGTACCGACATCCCGCCGGTGAAGGCACCGAGCGAGCTGGCTCAGGAGGCGCAGAAGGCTGAGGAAGCACCTGCCGCTGCACCGGCAGCTCCTGCTACGGCACCTACTGTTCCGGTAGCACCGGCTGCACCCGTGCAGCAGGCCCCGGTAGCACCTACGCAGCCGTTGCCGCCTCAGGTGCCCCTCACCAACCCGGATGCCGACCCGACCGTCGCAATGCCCACCCAGCAGTACCCGAACTACCCCGCCCCTCCGGCGCAGCGCCCGGAGAGCGGCACCCCGAATCAGAATGGAGCAGAGAATGAGCGAGGCTAAGAACGCCGTCGACCAGCCGCGTATTGAGGCTGCCGTCCGTGAGATTCTGCTCGCGATTGGTGAGGACCCGGACCGTGACGGCCTGCAGCAGACCCCTGCACGTGTGGCGCGTGCCTACGCGGAGTTCTTCTCGGGCCTGCACCAGGATGCCGGCGAGATTCTGGGTACGACCTTCGACATCGCCCACTCTGAGATGGTGCTGGTGAAGGACATCCCGTTCTACTCGACCTGTGAGCACCACCTGGTGCCGTTCCACGGTGTGGCGCATGTGGGTTACATTCCGGGCCCGGACGGTAAGGTGACCGGTCTGAGCAAGCTCGCCCGCGTGGTGGATCTGTACGCTCGCCGCCCGCAGGTGCAGGAGCGTCTGACTACGCAGGTGGTGGAGGCTCTGGAGGAGCACCTGAACCCGCGCGGTGCGATTGTGGTGATTGAGGCTGAGCACATGTGCATGTCGATGCGCGGTGTGCGTAAGCCGGGCGCGAAGACCGTGACCAGCGCGGTGCGCGGTGCGCTGATGAACGGCGCAACCCGTGCGGAGGCGATGAGCCTGATCTTCTCGCAGCGCTAAGCATCGGAATGAGCATATAGCTATGCGACAGGGGGCAGGATTCTAAGGAATCCTGCCCCTGCGCTGTGCGGTCGCATTTGTTGGGCTGTAGACGGCTGTATGACGAGGGCCCTTGCGTGAAGAGCATTAGTGATTGTAAAGTTGTTACTACTAGAACCGGCACCACTGCCTGATGAATGATTGAGAATTCTGAAGGAGTACAGGGCCGGTCTTCTTTTTTATCTTCAGTAGATTCGGGTCTTGTTACGGTGCGGGAAGTTAAAGATTTTAAAAGCTACGGTGAGCAACTAGCCATACTCGAAGGGCGAGGGATGGCGATAGAAAATCGTGAAGAAGCGATTGAATCCCTCGCCAAGGTTAATTACTACCGTCTTAGCGGATATTGGCATGCCCTACGCCAGACTGAGCGTGATGCCTCTGGAGAGACTACCCCGGTTGACCAGTTTAGAGAAGGGGTACGTTTTGACGACGTTGTAGCTCCTTATGAGTACGACCGGCGTTTGCGTTCTATTGCACTTCCGCATTTATCCCAGCTTGAAGTGTACCTACGAGCTAGGCTGGGGTATTTACTGGGAGAGATTGACCCGCTAATTCACGAGAAGGAAAATCTACTAGATGTAGCTCCTGCAAGGAGAGAAATCTGGAATAAGTTTGTTCGGATTTGTGGTGACTCTCTTCAGCGTTCTAAGGAAGATTTCGCTGTACATCACATAGAACAATACGATGGTAAAGTCCCTGTTTGGGTGCTGGTAGAGGTTCTAGATTTGGGAGCCTTACAGACTCTATATATGATTTCTCCGCGACGAGTTCGCCGTCAGATAGCGCAGGATATGAACTGTACCGATCCGCAGCTTGGAAGCTGGATACGTTCGTTGAGAGGGATTCGGAATATCTGCGCACATCAGGCACGACTGTATAACAGGGTGCATTCCAAAGTTCTTCTACCGAGGGCAACATCCGGTAGAAGAGTTGAGAGCCCTGAAATCCGTGAGGTTATTGACCTGTTCGGGGTTCCTCAACGTGAAGAGAACCATAAAATGCGTAAGACTTTCGGAATGCTCACTCTCCTCAAATATCTGATGGATCAGGGTGGAGTTGGGGATACGGAATCTTTGACGCAGATCCTGAAGGAACGTCCTGATATTTCCGTTCCTGGGGTTGATGTATCGCGGGCTATGGGTATACCCCAAGGTTGGGAAGAAACCCGTTTGTGGAGCTAAAATCTTCACAGCTTATGGACACGCTGAAAGGGGCGGAGGTGAAAACCTCCGCCCCCTTTTCGCATCGCCAAAGTGCTCCGAGAATGTGTTCTGAGCCGGTACCTTCCGCGGCCGTGGCGGCGCCGATCATGCCGCACCGCAGAAGCTAGAAGAGCCCCGCCGCTAACGCTGCAAGCTACCCTTCGCCTCGCTCGGATTATCCCAACCCAGGGCAAGAGTCACGATCAAGCCCACGGCAATGAAACCGCAACCGGTCGCGGTACCGAAAGCAATCCAGCGCACGGCAGGAACACCTTCAGCGAGCACAATAGTCACCAGCGCGGCAAGAGCTACCAGGGAGAGAATCCAAGCTCCAGTCTTCATATTCACAATGAGTCACTTCCTAGAGTATGTATGTGTGGGTGCGCGCCACCGACCGGGAACGCGCCCGGCACGGTATGCGTGCCCTCCCAGCATACCCTTAAATAAGTATCTGTAATGCAAGTATTGCATGCCGTGTCCCCAGAATCGACCCCACAGCTACCCCAACCCCCACCCCAATCACTGTGTCAATCACTGCGGCAAACTCCACCGCACCGCAGATTCGGTACGATAAACCCATGACTGAATCCACACACACCACCCGTGTAGCCCCCCTGCCCTGCGACGCGCTCGCCGCCGAACGCACCCTCGTGATGGGCATCCTCAACGTCACCCCCGACTCCATCAGCGACGGCGGCCAGCACTACGCCGCCACCGACGCCATCGCCCGCGCCGCCCGCATGATTGCCGAGGGCGCCTCCATTATCGACATTGGCGGTGAGTCCACCCGCCCCGGTGCCGTGCGCATCAGCGTGGAGGAGGAGCAGCGCCGCATCCTGCCCGTCATCGAGGCAGTCGCGCAGATGGGCACCACCATCAGCGTGGACACCATGAACCCGCAGACCGCTCGCGCCGCCATTGCCGCCGGTGCGCACATCATTAACGATGTGTCCGGTCTGAACGTCAGCAATGAAATGATTGAAACCGCCGCTGAACTGCAGGTGCCGTACATCCTCATGCACGCCCGCGGCACCTCCCAGACCATGGACAGCCTGGCGGAGTACCCGCGCGGCGTGGTCACCGAGGTTGTGGAGGAGCTGACCGGCCTGCGTGAGCGTTTCCTTGCCGCCGGTGTGCTGCCCCAGAACCTGATTCTTGACCCGGGTCTGGGCTTCGCGAAGGGCGGCATGCAGGATTGGGAGCTGCTCGCCGCCATTGACGAGCTACAGGGCCTGGGCCACCGCCTGCTCATTGCCGGTTCCCGCAAGCGTTTTATCGCCAACGCTCTGACCGCGGCGGATATGGCGCTGGCCGAGCGCCTGAACGCGAGCGGCTTCACCGCAACCGATGCGGGTGAGGCTGAACGCGAACTGTGGCAGCCGCTGTCGGAACCGCGCCCGGCTCAGCACCGTGCGGCAGCCTCTGCGGCGGTGACCGCCCTGGTGGCGGCGCGCGGCGTGTGGGCGGTGCGCGTGCATGACGTGCCCGCCAGCGTGGATGCGGTGACGGTCGCCTCCGCGCTGCGCTCCGTAAGCTAAGGCTCTGTCAGCTAGAACCACCACCCCACAACCTCCGACTACCCGAATACCCTCTAGGAGACCCCAATGACCCAGGCAGATTACGCCCTCCACGACCGCATCACCCTCACCGGCATTACCGCCAAGGGATACCACGGCGTGCTCGACTTTGAGAAGCGCGACGGCCAGCCCTTCGTCGTGGACGCGACCCTGTACAGCGATTTTTCCGCCGCAGCCGCTACGGATGACCTGACGAAGACCACGAACTACGCGCTCGTGGTTGACCTGATTCACCGCCACGTGACGAACGGTTCGCTGGACCTGATTGAGACCCTTGCGGTGAACATTGCCGAGGGTATCCTTGCGATGTTTGAGCTTGTGGAGGCGGTGGAGATTACCGTATCGAAGCCGCAGGCGCCGATTGAGTTGCCGTTCGGTAACGTTGCGGTGAGCGTGTTCCGTGAGCGCGCCGCGGAGCGTGTCGTGGAGGGCGGCCGCTAGTGGCGGGCGCAGCAGAATATACACACCGCGCTGTGTTGGCGTTGGGCTCGAACCTGGGCGAAAGCGAAGACACCCTGGAGCGTGCCGTCGCCGACCTGGTGGCGGGCGGCGTGCAGCTGGTGCGCGCCTCCGGGTTGTACCGTACCGCCCCGGTGGGTGGCCCGGCGGGTCAGCCGGATTTTGTGAACGCGGTCATTGAGGTGGCCACTGACCTGGGCGCCTACGAGCTGCTGAAACTGTGTAATGCGGTGGAGGCGGCACATCACCGTGAGCGCCTGGTGCGTTGGGGACCGCGCACCCTCGATATTGACGTGATTGACTATGACGGCGTGATCTCTGAGGATCCGGTGCTGACTTTGCCGCATCCGCGGGCGCAGGAGCGTGCTTTTGTGCTGGTGCCGTGGGCGCAGATGGACCCGCAGGCGTACCTGACGGTGACCCGGCGTGCGGAGCCTTCGGGGGAGCGGCCGGATGAGGTTCCTGCGCCGCTGAGCCGCGAGGTCGTGAACGTTGCGGAGCTGTCCCGCACGCTGCTTGGGGCGGATGAAGACGCTATTAGCTATATGCGTGAGATGCAGGTACCTGATCAGCCTTAAATGTGGCACTCTGGAAGGTAGAGGAACCTACCGAAAGGAAACACCATGAAGCCCCTGAGTTATCGGGCGATTATTGTGGCGGCTGTGTGCGGTGCCGCTGCCGCTCTTATGGTGAATTCCGTGATGATTGGCGCCGGTTTTGGTGAGCTGAATTTTTCGTGGATGCTCGGCGCGGTGTGCCTGCTGGTTGCGGCGGGCGCCGTGTGGCTGGGGGTGCAGGTGGCTCGTTATCGTCGTATTCAGACGCGTGAGAAGGTACCCCATATGGGTCCGATTCTTGCGGCGCGTGCGGTGGCGTATGCGCAGGGTTCCATCATGACCGGTGCCCTCTTGACGGGCTGGTGCGCTGCGATTCTTGGCTACCATGTGGCGATGGTGTCTGTGCGCGGTTTTTCGGTGGTCTTTTGGGAGGTTCTTGTTAATTGTGTGGGCAGTGTTGCCCTGCTGATTGCTGGCCTGTGGGCTCAGCATTGTTGTCGTATTCCGCCGGAGGATGATGAGGATGCGGCCTCCTCTTCCGGTGCTGTAAAGCCGCGAGAGGGAGGAACCTATGTCGGCTCCTAACCAGAATAGTTATTCGCCGAATGGTCAGTACGGGCAGGACGCCCAACAGGGTCAGTATGGTCAGAGCCAGCCTGCTCAGCAGAACCAGTACGGGCAGTACCAGCAACCCTACGGTCAGGCTGGTGCCCCGTATGGACAGCAGACCCCGTATGACCAGCAAGCGCAGTATGGGCAACAGACACAGCACGGTCAGCAGGTTCCGCCCGCTGCCGCGTACCCGAACGCGCCTCAGCCGGTTCCCGCGCAGCCGGTAAGCTCTCAGTCGGTTCCCGCGCAAGCCGTGCCGGACCCGCAGTGGGTGCCCGCCGCATCCGGCTACCTGACGGTTCGTTTTGTTCACACTATTTCTGCCTTGGCGCTCCCGATTCTTGCGGGTGTTGCCGTGTATTGTGCGGGCGCGTTCTTCGGCGGCCCGGAGGCGCTACGCATCGTCGGCCTGGTGGTGGTCGCGGTGTTTGGTTTGTGGGGTCTGTGGTGGATTCTGACCACGCCGCGCCGTACTCGCGCGCTCGGCTACGCGCTGGAGTCGAATCACCTGATGGCTCGCCGCGGTATCGTGTTCCGTTCGATGAGCTCCATGCCGTACGGTCGCATCCAGTATGTTGATGTGGATTCGGGTCCGCTGGAGCGCATGTGCGGTGTTGCCCGCCTGACGGTGCGCACCGCGGGTACGACCACCGGCACGATGGTGCTGTTCGGTATTCCGCTGAACGTGGCGGAGGAGCTGCGTGCGGATTTGGTGCGCCGCGCCGATGAGCGAATGGCGGCACTCTAATGAGTACCCCGGTTCCGCCCAACCCCGCGCCGCAGGCACCGCAGCCTCCTGCCTCCCAGACGCCGCAGGAGCAGAAGTGGTGGCGTGCCGATATCCGCACGTTCATCATGAACCTCTGGTTCATTATTCTGTTGGCGTTTGGTTTCTTCCAGAGTATTATCCTGAATATTTTGACCACCCCGCCGAACGAGTGGGGCGCGCGCCTGACGCAGGTATTCGACGAGAACAACAGCTACTTCAGCGCAACGTACTCGCAGCTTATCGGCTTCGCCGTGCTTGTGCTGATTCTGGTTGGCGGCTCGATTGACTGGTGGTTTACCCGCTATAGCCTGGACGATTTGGCGATTCACCGTCGTAGCGGTTTTCTGTTCAAGAAGAACCGCACGATCCGTCTGGAGAGCGTGCAGAGCGTGGACATTTCGCGTCCTCTGGTGGCGCGTCTGCTGGGTCTGTCGGAGCTTCGTTTTGAGGTGGCTGACGGCTCTTCGGAGGCGCTGCACATCAAGTACGTTTCTGCCCGCAAGGCGGAGGTTCTGCGCCGCACCGCGATGGCGAGTATTAACCTGCTGCGTTCGGAGGCGGCTGGCCGCCCGGTCGACGTGCTGCCCGATAGCATGCAGATTTCGGCGGAGCGCATGCCGGATGCGGATCAGCTGCACCAGCCGTTCGAGGCATCTTACGAGGCGCCCTATGGTGTGCCCGCACAGAACAGCACCCAGCAGGTAGCGCCTCAGCAGGGTGCCCAGCAGCTCGCACCCGAGCAGTCTGCACCCCAGCAACCCGTCGCATCCCGCCGCGGCGCTCGCATGCCGATGCCGGTCGCGGCCGACCCCTCGCAGCCGCCGATTTTCCGCATCTCGAATGTGCGTCTGATTGCCTCCATCATGCTGGAGCACCTGGTGTGGCTGGTGCCCGCCGTGGCCCTCATGGTCGGTGCCGCGGTCATTGCCGCAATCATGGCCGGCGAGAGCCCGTTCCTCATTTTCATGGCGATGCTGCCCGGTATGTTCGCGCCCATGGTTGGTTACGTGGTTGCCCTCTGGACACGTTTTGACGGTGCCGCGAACTTCAAAATCACCCCCAGCGGTCAGGGCGGCGTGACCCTGCGTTACGGTTTCACCGGCACGCACACCCAGAACGTGATGGTTGAGCGTATTCAGGCACTCGCCGTGGAGCAGTCCATTCTGTGGCGTGCGTTTGGCTGGTACCGCATCAAGATGACCATTGCCGGTATTGGTATTGAGAAGAACGACAACCAGAAGCTGGTGACCCGCAACGTTGCCCTGCCGGTCGGCAACAAACAGGAGACGCTGATGGTGTTGCGTCTGCTGTTGCCCGCCCTGGATGAGGGGCAGGCGCAGGTGCTGCTGGATACCGCCGATGGTTCGCTGAAGCGTCAGACGCCGCAGGTTCCGGCAATGATTGTGACCCCTTCGTCGGCGCGCTGGATGGACCTGCTCACCTGGAAGCGTAACGGCGTGACCACGGTCGGTTACACTGCCGGTTCGGTGCAGGCGACCACCCGTATTGATTCTGATGCGGCGCGTTCGAGCGTTGGTGAGCATACGCGAGGTGACCTGCTACTGATTCGTGGCGGCTACTTTATCCGCACGCTGTCGATTGTGCCGGTCAGCCGTGTGCTGAGCGTGAGCCGGGGTCAGGGCCCGCTGCAGCGTGCCTTCGGATGCGCGAGCGTGCATTTCGGTACGGTGCCCGGCCCGGTGCGCACGCTCATGATGCACTTGCCGCCGCGCGTCTGCAAGGACCTGGTGTGGTTGATGACGGTTCGGTTGGAGGGTATTGAGCCCTACTACCGCGTACCGGTGATGAGTGGGCGTCCCTAAGCCAGCCCGTCAGCTGAGATTCCCCGCCGGGCTAGCGGGCAGCAAAACTACAGATTGCGCTCTGCCGTCGGTGTTCTTCGTGACACCGGCGGCAAGGTCGGCGTGAAAGGGAGAATATACTTAAAGCCGTGATACAGCATTCAAAACCTGCGCGTTTGGGCATTGGAATTATTTCCGCCGGGAGGGTCGGAGCCGTCCTCGGTGCGGCTTTGCGCGCCTGCGAGCACACTATTGTGGGTGTTCACGCGGTGTCTGAGGCTTCCCAGGAGCGCGCCGCGATGCTGCTTCCCGATGTGCCGCTGCTGTCGGTGGAGCAGATTGCTGAGCGTAGCGAATTGCTGATTCTTGCGGTTCCCGATGACGAGCTGCCGGGCCTTGTCACCTACCTGGCGTCCTCGGGAAGTACTACCGCCGGTCAGATTCTGGTGCACACCTCCGGCCGTCACGGCACCGAGGTTCTCGCACCGGCGACCGCGCTGGGCGCTATCGGTTTGGCGATTCACCCCGCCATGACGTTTACCGGCATGTCCATGGACCTGCAGCGCCTGAACGGCACCTGCTTCGCAGTGACCGGGCCTGCACCGTTCATCCCGATTGCTCAGGCACTCGTGGTGGAGATGGGCGGCGAACCCGTGCACGTTGCCGAGGCCGACCGAGCGCTCTACCACGCAGCCCTAGCGCACGCCGCGAACCACCTCGTGACCATCCTGGGTCAGTCCCAGCAGATGCTCACCTCCATCGGTATTGAGGACCCGGAACGCTACATGGGGCCGCTCGTGCGAGCCGCCGTGGACAATGCGCTCGCCAGCGGTGAGGGTGCTCTCACCGGGCCCGTGGCACGTGGAGACGCAGGCACCGTGAAGGCTCACCTTCAGGCTCTGAATGAGTACTCAGAGCATGAGAAAACAGGTGATATTACAGACTCTTATGCCGCTCTGGCACACGCAACCGCAAAAAGAGCGCATAATAGAGGTTTGTTAAACGATGAACAACTGGGACGAATTGAGAATCTGCTGGGTGAGTCTTCGGACCGCAACCACCCCGGCGATATTGATGATTCAGCCCCCGAAAACAAGGAGTTCTCGTCATGACTGAGACTTCGATGCCCCGAGTCGTGACCACCATTGCGGATTTCCGCACGGCAATCACCGAATCCCTTGCCGCAGCGCAGGAAGAACTGGACCGGGCAGCCCGCCAGGAGGCGGAGCAGAACGGCACCGCAGTTCAGTACACGAACGCATCCCTGGGCTACGTGCCCACCATGGGCGCCCTGCACGACGGCCACGCAACCCTGTTGCGTCGCGCCACTGAACAGAATGATGTAGTGGTCGCCTCCATTTTTGTGAACCCGCTGCAGTTTGGCCCCGGCGAGGATTACGAAGCATACCCGCGCACCCTGGAGGCAGACGCTGCCCTGGCTGGTGCCGCCGGCGTGAGCATCATCTTCGCACCTTCTGTGGAGGAAATGTATCCCGACGGTGACCCGCTCATCCGCATTTCGAGCGGCGAGCTGGGCACCAAGTTTGAGGGTGCGACCCGTCCGGGCCACTTTGATGGCGTGCTGGCCGTGGTCAATAAGTTCTTCAACATTATTCGCCCCGCAGCCGGTAACCACCCGGTGAACGCGTACTTCGGTCAGAAGGACGCTCAGCAGTACATCCTGATTCAGCGTATGGTGCACGATTTCAACCACGACGTGACCATGCGCCCGGTGGCGATTGTTCGCGAAGATAACGGCCTGGCGCTGTCTTCGCGTAATAGCTACCTGTCGGATGAGGAGCGCGAGTCTGCCCTGGTGCTGTCCCGCACCCTGGCGATGCTGCGTGAGAATTCGCTGAACCGTGGCTTCCACGAGATTGATTTGGACGGTGCGCGTGAGCGTATCAACTCCACTCCGGGCGTGCGCCTTGACTACCTGGAACTGGTCGACCCGATGACTTTCGGTGAGCCGACTGAGGAGTCGGAGCGAGTGCTGGCACTGGTTGCTGCGTTCGTTGGACCGACCCGCCTGATTGACAACATGGACCTGCGCTAAGCGTTCGTTCGTTTAGAAGAGTCCCCAACACACTACACAGATAGGTATCACTGTGAGCACTGAGCACACTGCCGCACCGGCGATTGCTGATATGTCCGAGCAGATGCAGATTCGCCTGGAAAAGCGTGCGAAGCTGATTGAGTCGGGTCGCGAGGCATACCCGGTGGGTCTGCTGGATTCTGAGGGTAATCGCGTGGAGCCCAACCACATTGAGGATTTGCGCGCCGAGTACGATCCGAAGCTGGCTGCTGAGGAGCTGAAGGCTGGCGACGAGACTGACCGTGTGGTGCATGTTGGTGGCCGCGTGGTGTTCGTCCGTAACACCGGTAAGCTGTGCTTTGCGACCCTGCAGGGTGGTACCGAGGGTAAGCGCATCCAGGCGATGCTGTCGCTGGCTGAGGTTGGCGAGGAGTCCCTGTCTGAGTGGAAGTCCCTGGTTGATCTGGGTGACCACGTGTTCGTGACCGGCCGCGTGATTGTTTCTCGCCGCGGTGAGCTGTCCATCATGGTGACCGACTGGAAGATGGCGTCGAAGGCGCTGCGCCCCATGCCGGTTCTGCACAAGGACCTGAACGAGGAAACCCGCGTTCGCCAGCGTTACCTGGACCTGATGGTTCGCGAGGAGGCTCGCGAGCTGGTGAAGAAGCGCGCCCTGATTACCCGCACCGTCCGCCGCGTGCTGGAAGATCACGGCTACATTGAGGTTGAGACCCCCGTTCTGCAGCTGGTGCACGGTGGCGCGACGGCTCGCCCGTTCCGTACCCACCTGAACGCTTTTGACCAGCCGATGACCATGCGTATTGCGACTGAGCTGCCGCTCAAGCGTGCAGTGGTTGGTGGCATTGACCGCGTGTACGAGATTGGCCGCGTGTTCCGTAACGAGGGCGTGGACTCGACCCACAGCCCCGAGTTCACCACCCTGGAGTGCTACGAGACCTATGCTGATCAGTTCGTGATGGCTGAGCGCATGAAGGAGATTATCCAGAGCTGCGCGAAGGCTGTCGGTACCGAGCGTATTGAGACTGAGAACGGCACCATTGACCTGTTCGGTGAGTGGAAGTGGGTTGGCGTGTACCCGGGTCTGTCTGAGGCTGTGGGCGTTGAGATCACCCCCGAGACTGACGCTTCGGTTCTGCGTGAGATTGCTGAAAAGCATGAGGTGGACATCGACCCGAAGTGGGACGCTGAGAAGCTGGTGACCGAGCTCTTCGGTGAGATTGTTGAGCCGACCCTGGTGAACCCGACTTTCGTGTACGATTACCCGCCGAGCGCTCAGCCGCTGGCGCGTCCGCACCGTTCCGGTGAGCCGCTGATTGAGGCGTGGGACCTGATTATTGGCGGTATGGAGCGCGGTACCGCGTTCTCCGAGCTGATTGACCCGGTCATTCAGCGTGAGCGCCTGACCGCTCAGTCGCTGCTGGCTGCTGCCGGTGACGATGAGGCGATGGAGCTGGATGAGGACTTCCTGCGCGCCCTGGAGCACGGTGCACCCCCGATGGGTGGCCTGGGTCTGGGCATCGACCGTCTGATTATGCTGCTGGCGGGCGATCAGGATCCGGAGCGTCCGGGTACTGTGGTGCGTCAGCCCGGTATTCGTGAGACTATTCTCTTCCCCTTGATGAAGCCGGAAGCCTAAGCTTCTGACTTCTGCATGAGGTGATAATGCGGCGGGTGCCGCGGATACGCTT
>NZ_KV811064.1:21351-22681 GCF_001812975.1 Rothia sp. HMSC073B08
CCCGCCGTTTTCTGTGCACTCTTTTGCACGGTGTATAGCTTCTGAGGTGGAGTTTTCTGTTTGTTTGCACAGGTCAGGGACGTTTTAAGGTGCTTTTTTGCTCTATTCTGGTGCTGATTTATGCTGCTCTATTCACTCTGGCGGGGGTTTCTGCTCTTATGCATGAACGCGTTACATAGAAAATAGTGAGGGGTTGGGAGGTGGCAGAATTTCGCTTTTGAATAGAGCTGAAATGTATGGTGCGAATGGTCTAATGTGCAGGCTCGTGCGGGCGCTATATTTCACTCAGATTGTCGGGGACGCCGGGGCGCATTATTAGGTGTCTTTGTCTCTGGGGGCTGTGTCTGCTGCCTGGAAGAATCCAAAGTATTTGCACTCTAAACTTCACTTTAATGTTCTTGTAGCGAGTGCAGATTTAACGGGGATGCACAGAAGCGATATATCGCTGCGGATGATTGGCGTATTGTTTCAATGCTCAGAATATTTTCGGAATCTTTAATATATTTCTGTTACTATATGAAAGAAAATTAGTACATAAATATATCCGGCACACTATTTTCTCAATCCCGATAGAGGCTTTTGAGTTTACTCCACAGGATATATGCAACAGATGAGGAGGTGCCTCAATGGCACAGAAGGTTCGCATCATCCTTGAAGACGATCTCGATGGCGGCCCCGCAGACGAAACTATCCGTTTTGGCCTGGACGGCGCTCACTACGAAATCGATCTGTCCTCCGCAAACGCAGCTCGCCTGCGTGACGCTATCCGCCCCTTCGTAGCGAAGTCCCGCCGCGTGCAGGGTGCCGCTACCCAGCGCACCCGTGCTCCCCGTGGCACCGCTGCTCCGGTTAAGCGCAACCCCGAGACCGCAGCAATCCGCGAGTGGGCTAAGGCTAACGGCCACAAGGTTTCTGACCGCGGTCGTATCCACCAGGACATTCAGGACGCATACTACGCAGCAATGAAGGCTCAGGACTAAAGGTTCTAAGTTATTGCGTGTAACCGGAGGTGCTGGTTCTTTAGGACTATAAACCTCCGGGTGCTCAAGGCGGGCGGTGTTATCACCGCCCGCCTTTTGTTGTGCCCCCTTATGCGTTGTGTGTTTTGTGTATCTAATGGGGCGTGTTTTGTGCCTAATTCCAATTAACTATTTACATGTAAAATATATAGGGTTGGTTGATGGTGCAATCTATGCAATACCGAGAAGGGTATTGGTTGGCCGAAGGGGCATAGTTTACATTCGGATTCTGTGTTCGTTTACTGTGTTCGTTTAGATTGCATGCATCGGCAGGAAGGCTAAAGGGGCTCTTCAGAGTTGAGTGTGGTTGG
>NZ_KV811065.1:0-3970 GCF_001812975.1 Rothia sp. HMSC073B08
GTCACCCACACTCAACTCGGAAGAGCCGGTTTGATAGTGTTACCTTCGAGAAAGGTACAAGTTTTGCAAACTCTATTTTCGGAAGTCGTTCTAACTTTAATAGCAGCATTATCAAAGTTTCTTCAAATTTCAGTTCCACGAAGTTCACAGAATTCGCAGAATTTAGGGCAATTTATTTTGCCGGTTCTGCAGATTTCAGTTCTGCTATTATCAGAGATTCCATAGACTTCAGTAGCTCAATATTTGCAGAATCTGCAAAATTTGCTGGCATGATTTTCATAGGATCAGTAAGCTTCAATTCGACGGTATTTGTCGATGAAATTCCTCAGTTTACAACTAATTCAGATAACATAAATGAAGCTGTTGCACACTTTTCTCATGCAAACAATCCAGAAAGTTATGCTTTCAACGTGTTACCTCAGAGCAATAATCAAATCGAGACTGAACAAATCATTGCACCCGATGGTCGAGTATTTACTGTTCCTAAGGGATGCTTGCTTTTTGACCCTGAATCCCAACTCGTATCAACTCTCGAAGAAGAAGAGT
This sequence comes from Rothia sp. HMSC073B08, assembly GCF_001812975.1. Lineage (NCBI taxonomy): Bacteria > Bacillati > Actinomycetota > Actinomycetes > Micrococcales > Micrococcaceae > Rothia > Rothia sp. HMSC073B08. The sequence continues at coordinate 547 of NZ_KV811065.1, forward strand.
AAATAATATCTATTAGTCCTAGGCCCCGCCGGCCCTCGTCGGCGGGGCCTTTTCGCCGCCCGGGCCCGGTTAGCGACAGCCCCGGCGGCGAGCGCATCCGCCCATCACATCGCCGCCCCAAGCACCCACCGCGCCCAACCACCCGCTACCCCACCGATACACTAGAACCATGTACCGAATCATGACTGTCTGCACCGGCAACATCTGCCGCTCCCCTGTCGGCGAATACCTCATCCGCCAGCACGCCCAAGAAGCCGGCGTGCCCGTCACCGTCACCTCCAGTGGCATCAGCAACGAAGAAGAAGGCAACCGCATCGACCCGCGCGCCGCCGCGCAGCTCGCCACCCGCGGTATCGACCCGTCCACGCACCGCGCCAGCGTCTTCACCGTCGAGGACTTCGACCGCAACGACCTCATCCTCGCCATGGACGCACCCCACTACCTGCGCCTCAAAGCCCTCGCCCGCAACGACGAGGACAAAGCCAAGATCCGTATGATGCGCAGCTTTGACCCGAAGGTCACCACCACCCACCTGGACCAGCTCGGCATCTACGACCCCTGGTACGGTAGCGAACGCGACTTCGTGTACACCACCGGCCTCATTGACGCCGCCGCACGCGGCCTCATCAACCACCTCAAACAGGAAGGCGACGCGCAGTGAGCCAGCGTATCCCCCTAAACCAGAACCGCCGCGTCACCGGCACCACCGAAATCCTGGAGCTCTGCAAAGACATGCTGCGCCTGGAGCACGGCATCGGCAACGACTTCGATATGGACACCGCCGAATTCACCGAATTCCGTGAGCAGTTCCTTGCCGACTTCGCGCAGATTCCGCTGATTATCGGCATTGACGGCCGCAGCGGCACCGGCAAAACCAGCCTCGCCGCGCAGCTTGAGCAGGAGCTCACCGCCGCCGGGCACAGCGTGCACGTGCTGCACCTGGACGACTTCTACCCCGGCTGGGACGGCCTCTTCGACGGCGTGGAGGCGTGGGACGCGCTATCCGTGCAGCTGACCGAAGGTATTGCCGGAACCTACACCCCGTGGGATTGGGAGGCGGGCACCCCCGGTGAGGTGCGCACCGTCGACCCGGCGGCTACGCAGGTCATTATCTGTGAGGGTGTCGGCGCGATTGCGGGCGCCTGCGAGGTGCGTATCCTCGCCACCGCCCCGGACGAGGTGCGTTACGAACGTGCCATGGCTCGTGACGGTGACACGTTCCGCCCGCACTGGGAACGCTGGGCGGCACAGGAGGAGGCGCTGCTCGCCGAAATCCCGGAGGACTACGCGACCGTGGACTTCATCTACGACAGCGCGGCGCAGTAACAGCCGACTATAAAACAGTAGGGCCCAATGCTTTGTGTATCTCGAAGCATTGGGCCCTACGGCTATTTAGAGGCAGTTTTGTTCAGGCGCTGTTTTATTCAGGCATGGGAGCCGGGCTAGCGGATTCCATGCGGTCTTTATCCCAGTAGGTTGAGGTATTGCTCGGCGCGTGCGTGGAGGTAGTACCGTCTTTTTCGTTACCCGGGTTGTTGTTAGAAAGCACAGCAAGGATTACAAGCAAGATACAAGCTATGAGCAGCAGGATGCATAGCAAATATTTGTAATAGTGGTTGCGCATCTGAGGTTGTCCCTCCGGTCATATCGCGTGGTATGACCAACGTAAGTTATGCGGTCGCCCGGAGCAATGCTTCTCAAGAATATTTCTCAAATATTTCTTCAGTACTGGGAGCTGAGCGGCAGGCTAAAACAAACCGCGAAAGGGGCGGTGTTATCCGTATGCGACATCAGGGTGTCCGAAGCGAAGCGAGGGCGGGTGCCCCTGTAGGAGCGTGGATAACACCGTCCCTTCTGCGCACCCTCTGCGAGCCCGTCTCCCTCCCAACCCAGCTCAAAAAAATATTAAAGATTTAACTTACGAAGCCGCGCCCGATTCTGCTAGGGTGAACAAGTTGTGCTTCTAGCCTGCGCAAATTCATCCCCGGATTCGGTACCGCCGCATCCACGTCTTGTAGAGCCGCAGGCGCCGTTGCACGCGCATCACACAGAAAGAAAAACTAAGACATATGTCTTCGAAGTCGACTAAGATCTCTTTCGGGCTATCGCCCATTTTTATCGTAGTTCTGGCGCTGTTGACCGCTATCGCACCGCTCGCCACGGACATGTACCTGGCGGCGCTGCCCGCAGTCGCTGAGAATCTGAACACCACCAGCACGAACGCATCGCTGACGTTGAGCGGGTTCATGGTGGGTATGGCGCTCGGCCAGCTGGTCGTGGGCCCTCTGTCGGATAAGACGGGCCGCCGCAAGCCGCTGCTGATCGGTGCGGTCATCTGTTTCATTGCGACGGTGGCGTGTGGTTTCGCGCCGAATATTGAGCTGCTGATTTTTGCGCGTTTCATGATGGGCTTCACCGGTTCGATTGGTGCCGTGCTGGCGCGTTCCATCGTGGCTGATACGACTGAGGGTCTGGCGACCGCTAAGCTCATGGGCGTCATGATGATGATTAACGGCTTCGCGCCGGTGCTTGCGCCGCTGTTTGGTGGCTGGGTGCTGTCGTGGGGTAGCTGGCGCGATATTTTCCATGTGCTTGGCGTGATTACCGCGATCATGATGCTCGGCGTGATCTTCGTGATTAAGGAGACCCTGCCGGTGGAGGAACGCTACCAGGGCACTGCCCTGAGCGTGTACTCGGAGCTACCGAAGGTCTTCAAGATTCGCCGCTACCTGGGTTTCATGCTGACGATGTGCTTCGCGTTTGGTGCGCTGTTCTCGTATATTTCCGGCTCGACGTTTGTGTTGCAGAAGATTCTGGGCATGTCCGAGACTGAGTTCACTATTGTGTTCGGTGTGAATTCGATTGGCATTGTGCTGTTCAGTGCGATTGCAACGAAGCTGGTGGGTCATGTGGCGCAGCGCCGCATTGTGAATGTCGGCGTGGTTAGCCTGCTGGTGGTGTCTTCACTGCTGGTGGTTAGCTTCCTTGTCGGTATTTCGCTGGTGCCGACGCTGGTTCTGCTGTTCCTGCTGACCAGCTCGTGCGGCCTGATTTTCGGTAATGTTTCGGCCTTGGCATTGAACGAGGCGCGCCACATGGCGGGTAGTGCTTCGGCGGTGATGGGTACGATTCAGGCTCTGCTGGGCGCGTTGGCGGCGCCGCTGGTGTCGTTTGCCGGTGAGCATGAGTACCTGCCGATGGGCTTCTCCATTCTGGGTTTCGCGGTCCTGACGGCGCTGGCCCTGTGGCTGACCCCGCGTAAGGATTCGGACTACTCGGCGGACGGCAAGAGCCACGGTGCTGGTGAAGGTCACGGCGCCCCGGCGGGCCACTAGCCTGTTGTTGATTTTTGTGTAGCTAAAGCCCCGGATGGGCGACCCGCTAAGGGTTGCGCGTCCGGGTGACGGGTGCCCCTGCGTAGGCG
>NZ_KV811065.1:4070-21757 GCF_001812975.1 Rothia sp. HMSC073B08
GCCCCTGCGTAGGCGCGGAGGAAATATGCGGCAGTCCCTTTTTGTACGCGTTTAGCTCTGCTGCGCCAGGTAGTTCAACAGCGTCGCGGTCAGCTCCGGGTCATGCGCCAGCGCCGTACCGTTCAGGTGAGTCACCGGCGCAATCAGACGCACCGACGACGCCAACCACACGCCGTCCGACTCGAATAAATCCTGCGGGTAGAGCGGTCCGAAGCCCAGCTCCCAACCGGCCTGGCGTGCCGCCTCGAACACCGCGCCCTGCGTGGTACCGGGCAGGATGCCGTGGCTCGGCTCGGGCGTGTACAGCACCTTCTTGCCGTCCTCAATCTTGGCAACCAGCACCGAAGAAGTAGCACCCTCCAGCACGCGACGCTCGTCAGTGATGAAGATAGCGTCATCTGCGCCGCGCTCCTGCACGTACCGCAGAACCGCCATGTTCACCGCGTAGGAGAGGGTCTTCGCGCCCGCCAGAAGCCACGGGTAGGCGCTGTTGTCCATCGGCTCGTGGCCGCGCGGCAGCAGCATCGCCTTCACGCCCTCGGTACGGCGCTTCACGATGGAGGCGGGCACCGGCGACGCCATAATCAGCGTGTACGGGCCCGGCTGCATGGAGGTCACCGCCTGGGTGGGGCCGCGCGAAATAATGATCTTCACGATGTGCTCTTCACCCAGCGCAGTCTCGGCACCGGCGGTCGCCTCACGCATGAGGCGCTCCACCGCCGAACGCAGAATCTCGGGTTCCGGGTCGGGCAGATCCAGCATGCGCGCTGAGGATTCGAGGCGGGACAGGTGCATGCCGAGCTTACGCACACGGCGGTTGACGGACAGCATGGTCTCGAAGACGCCGTCGCCGCGGGTGAAGCCCTGATCATCAACGCTGATGAGGGGCACGGACGGGTCAACGAAGCTGCCCTGCGGGTTCTGCTCGTTCAGAAGAATTACGGTACTAGACATAGTCTTATTGTACGTTCGCATCCGAACCGTAGGCAGGAGGTGCCGTACCTTCCTGAAGCGACATCAGGGTGCCCGAAGCGAAGCGAGGGCGGGTGCCCCTGTAGGAGCGAAGGAAGAGTGCGAGCACCTCCCTACTCATGTACCAAGTGGGGCTAGGCGCGGAGGAAACATGCGGCACCCCGCCTTCCTGTAGGAACGAGGGCGAATACCGTCTCCCCAGCAGAACCAGAAACGGAACGGTCTAGGCCCAGAGGAACTGGATCGTACCCGCCGCAATAGATGCACCGTACGCAACAGCGATAATGACGGCGGCTGCAATGCTCACGTGCACGTCACGGGGCGAATAGGAGGGTACACGAGCCCAGGTGCGTTCGCCTGCGCCGAAGCCGCGCGCCTCCATGGTGATAGCCAGGCGGGAGCCGCGGCGAATAGCCTGCACGAGCAGGGCGAAGCTCTGACCGCCAAAAGTTTGTGCGCGTCCAATGAGGGATTGGCCTGCACCGAGTCCGCGGGCGCGTCGTGCCTGGCCGAGGGCGTTCCATTCGGCGAAGAGAATGCCGACGAGGCGCAGGGCGGCGACGGTGGCGAGCACGAATCGGGAGGGCAGTTTGAAGGTTTGTGCGAGGGAGTCGCCGAGGTCGGTCGGGTCGGTGGTGAGTACGAATGCGAGGGTGGGTAGGACCATGGCGAGGGAGCGGATCATCATGGCTGCGCCGACGGCGGCGGAGTCGGTGGTGATGCTGTTGAAGCCGAGGTCAAGGATGGTGGTGCCGGTTTTGGCGCTGAGCATGGCGACGGACCAGCCGGTGGTGATGACGGCGATGAGGATGGGCCAGAAGCGGGCGAGGACGTTGACGGGTCGGAATCCGACGAGGATGAATCCGAGCAGTTCGAGGGCGAAGAGGATTCCGGAGGTGAGGGGGTCGCGCACGATGAGTGCGGCGATGATGAGGGTGAAGGAGACGATGAGTTTTACGCCGGCGTTGAGGTTGCTGAAGTAGCTGGTTCGGTCGATGGTGCCGAAGAAGTCGGTGTTCATGCGTTCTCCTTTCCGGGGGTTGCGGTGGCTTCGGAGGGTTCTAGGGCGGGTAGGGTGATGTGGTTGCCGCCGAGTGCGGCGGTGTAGTCTTCGTCGTGGGTGATGGAGATGATGGCGGTGCCGCCTGCGAGGAGTTCGCGGATGAGGTCGACGAGTTCTGCCCAGGTTCGTGCGTCTTGGCCGAAGGTGGGTTCGTCGAGGATGAGGATTTTGGGTGCGGTGGCGAGTGCGGAGGCGACGGAGAGCCTGCGTTTTTCGCCGCCGGAGAGGGTGAAGGGGTTGGCGTCGAGTAGGTGGGTGAGGCGTAGGCGGGTTGCGAGTTCGTTGGTGCGGGCGGTGAGGTCGTCTTCGTTGAGGGGGCTGCGGGTGAGTGCGGCGAGTCGGCGGGGGCCGAGTTCGAGTTCTTCGCGTACGGTTCCGCGGATGAACTGGTATTCGGGTTCTTGGAAGACGTAGCCGATGCGGCTGAGCATTTGGGCGGGGGTCCAGGTGGGCACGTCCCAGTGGGCGCGCTCGCCGCCGTGGTTACCGCCGTGGTTACCGCCGTGGTTACCGTCGTAATTACGCAGCGCGTCGGTGGCGGTGAGGGTGCCGTCGGGTGCGGTGAGGAGCCCTGCGAGGGTGAGGGCTAGGGTTGATTTGCCGGCGCCGTTGGGGCCGAGCACGCTGAGGTGTTCGCCGGCGTGCAGGGTGAGGTTGATGCCGCTGCGCAGTACGGGCAGGTCGGTGGGTACGGGTGCGGGGGTGTCGCCGAGGCGTTTGATGGTGCGTCGGCGTGCGCGTCGTTGTTTGGGGGTGGGTTGTGCGCGGGTGATGCTGAGGTTTTCGGCGCGAAGTAGCGCCTCGCCGTGCTCGCCGCCCTGGTTATCGCTGTCGCTCTGCGGTGCACGCGGCACGTAGTTGGGTACCCACACGCCCGCGTCGATGAGGTCTTGGCGGGCTTCGGTGAGTACGGTGTCGGGTACGCCGTCGTGGGTGATGGTGCCGCCTTCGCCGAGCACGATAATGCGGTCCATGTGCGGCGCCCAGATGCTCACGCGGTGTTCTACGACGAGCAGGGTCGCTCCGGTGGCTTGCGCGGCGGCAAGGATGCTGTCGCGTACTTCCTGCACGCCGGAGGGGTCGAGGTTGGCGGTGGGTTCGTCGAGAATCATGGCGCCGGGGTGCATCGAGAGGATGCCCGCCAGGCCGAGGCGCTGCTTCTGCCCGCCGGACAGCGCACTGCTGGGGTGGTCGAGGGGCAGGTGGTTGAGCCCTACGGCGGTGAGGGCTTCGGTGACGCGGCCCCAGATTTCTTCGCGGGGTACGCGCAGGTTTTCGGGGCCGAAGGCTACGTCGTTGCCGACGGTTGCCATGACGATGGAGGATTCGGGGTCCTGCTGCATCATGCCTGCGGTGCCGCGTGCTTCGGCGGGTGCTTGCCCGTTGATGGTGATGGTGCCGCCGGCGGATTCGCCGTCGTCATCGTGGAGCACACCGGCGATGGCGTGCAGGAGCGTCGATTTGCCGGCGCCGGAGGTGCCCAGTAGCAGGACTTTTTCACCGGGGTTGATGGTGAGGTTGAGTCCGCTGATGACGGGTTCTGGGCGTCCGGGGTGGTGCCAGCTGAAGTTGTTGAGCTCGATGCGCGCCCCGCGCGGTGTTGCTTCCATGATGGTTCCTTAGCCTTTTGTGTGGCTGCTGTTGTGTGCCGAGTGGTGACTAGTTGCTGGTGGTTAGCGGCTGGTCTTGCCGGATGCCAGCGAGGAGAGCACACCGGTCTTGGCGAGGTTCTGCACGAGAATCCACGCCAGGAAACCTGCGATGACTGCGCCGGAGATGACTGCGCATGCTACGTAGATGATTGCCTTGACTGGTTCCATGTCGGGGTAGTAGATGAAGATTTCGTTAACGCCCATGAACAGGCCGCTGAGCGCACCGGAGAAGATAGCGACGGTTGCGTTCCAGCGGCGGTAGCGGAAGATTGCGAAGGCGATTTCAGCACCGAGGCCCTGGAAGAGGCCCGCGATCAGGATTTCGCCGCTCCACGCGCCGCCGGTGAAGAGTACGGAGATGAATGCTGCGACGATTTCGCCGAAGAGTGCGGCACCGGGCTTGCGGATGAGCAGGCCGCCGAGGGTGCCGCCGAGCAGCCATGCGCCGGCAACGATGGGGCGGAATTCGGGTGCTGCTACGAGTGCGGCTTTGGCGGCGGGGCCGACTGCGATGTCCCAGATCCAGAAGATGACGGCGCAGGCTACTGCAATGACTGCGGCGATAACGATTTCGTTGACTCGCCAGCGCAGGTTCGGCTTCTTCTCTGCCTGGGTAGATGCCTGGGAGGCGGGGGTTACGTTCTGTGACATTGGTGGTCCTTCCGTCGTTGGAAGGGGAATGTCCTCGCCCTCTGATTGGACGAGGGCATTGAGAAGAAATTCGACTCCCTACGCCGGTACTAACCGGATCAGGTTCGAGGGTCTGCTTAGCACTCTCAGCGCCTCGGTGGCGCTCCCCTGTCGTGTGGGGTTCCTTGTCCGTACCGTTGTGGTGCGGGTGGGAACCCAGGTTCGATTGTAGGCTTGTCTGGCTGTTCGTGCCAATTTGCCGCTTTTTGTTTCGTTCTTCTGCCCGCATTACAGAATTGCACGGTGTACAATTTTGGGACGGAGAGGCTCCAAGGCGGCACGAACGCCTTAAACCCTATACGCTAGGGAGTGGCGCTCTTTTCTCACCCAACCCCGAAGGGGTTCACGGGCAGGACGCCGCATCGTATACAGCTAAGGAGATACATATGAACCCCGTCGCTAAGCTTGCTATTGCGGGTATCAACATGGGCGCTGCTGCCCTGGTTGGTAAGGGCCTGGGCGCAGCCTGGACCAAGGCTACCGGTAACCAGCCTCCCGCCATTTCCCACGAGTCTGAAGATACCCTGCGTCAGGTCATCCTCTGGACCGTTCTGACCTCCGTCGTGGGTGCTGTGGTGAGCTTCGGTATTGCTCGCCTGCAGCGTCGTTTCTTCAACTAAGACTTTGCGCCTTCCGCGCGAAAGTTCATGAACTAGGCGGTACGTATCTTCGCTCGGTACGTACCGCCTGGTGTTCCCTCTTCAGCACGCCCTCCCCACTTCAGCCGGTTTCATGCCGCCGCTACGCTGAAGCGCCACCTCGGCATCCGAAAGCACAACTATGACTATTTCTTCTCCCCGCCGTAAGACGAAGGCTCAGCGTAGGGTCGTTGACCACGCGAACAGCCGCCGTTCGGTCGCGTCCTGGGTCATGTGGGATGTTGGTTCGTCGAGCTTCGACTCGATTATGACGACCTTCATCTTCACCGTCTATCTGACCAGCAGCTACTTCGGCACTCCCGAAGAGACTTCTTCGGCGTTGTCTTTGGGTCTGACCATTGCCGGTTTCCTGATTGCTATCCTGGCGCCGGTCACCGGCCAGCGTAACGACAAGTCCGGCAAGGGTATCTTCTGGCTCGGTGTGAACACCATGCTACTAGTCGGTTCGATGGCGGCGTGCTTCTTCGTGGGCCCCACCCCGCAGTACCTGTGGCTGGGTGTCACGCTGATTTCTGCGGCGAGCGTGTTCAGCGAGTTCGCGTACGTGAACTATAACGCCGTACTGCCGCGCATCTCCCACCCTGAGAATATCGGCAAGATTTCGGGCGCCGGATGGGCTGCCGGCTACATTGGCGGCATCCTGGCGCTGGCTGTGGTGCTGTGGGGTTTTGTGCTTACCCCCGAAGTACTCGGCCTGACCACCGATAACGCCCTGAATATCCGTGCGGTCGCGCTGTTCGCCGCCGCCTGGTGCCTCATCTTCTGCGTGCCTCTGCTGGTGCGTATGCGCACCCGCGAGCGCTTCCTGCCGGAGGTGCTGCCCACCCGCGAGCTGCGTTTCCTGGAGCTCGGTATGGAGCGTCTCTCCCCGGCTCGTCAGGGCGGTCTGCTCGCCTCCTACAAGGCGCTGTGGCGCACCATTAAGCGGCTGAAGATGACGTCCCCGCAGACCCTGTGGTTCCTGATTGCTTCGGCGGTGTTCCGTGATGGTCTGTCCGGTATTTTTACGTTCGGCGGTATTCTTGCGGCGGGCACGTTCGGTTTCAGCACTTCCGAGGTAATCCTGTTCGGTATTGCCGGTAGCGCTGTCGCGGCGGCTGGCGCGATCCTGGGCGGCTACCTGGATGACTACCTGGGCCCGAAGGCGATTATTGTTATCTCGCTGGTCGGCATTATCTTGGCGGCTACCCCGCTGATGTTCTTCCCCGAACCGGGCGTGTTCTGGGTATGCGCCCTGCTGCTGTGCCTATTCGTGGGCCCGGCGCAGTCGGCATCCCGCACCTTCTTGGCTCGCCTGGCTGATCCCGGCACTGAGGGTGAGCTGTTCGGTCTGTACTCGACCACCGGCCGTGCCACCAGCTTCCTGGCGCCGATGCTGTTCGGTCTGTGCGTGAGCATCATGGGCGCGCAGATTTGGGGTGTGCTCGGTATTCTGATCGTTGTGGTGGCGGGTCTGCTCCTGCTGCTGCCGGTGAAGGCACCCGGCCCGTTGCGTGTGCGTGCGGCTCGCCGCGAGCAGAAGCGTGAACAGAAGCGCCGCGACAAGGCTGGCCAGTAAAGCGGCTCAGTAAGGCTGCGCGGGGCTAAGCTCTCCGCACCCCGCAAACGCAACCTCGCGAACGCAACAGGAGGGGCGGGTAGAAGATCATCTTCTACCCGCCCCTCCTTCGTGCTTAAGCAGTGCTTATTCGGCGGTGCTCATCAGCGGAGAGCCGCGGCGGCTAGTCCTCCACCACGTCGTCCTCATCATCAGAAACAGCGTCCTCAGAGGAATCCAGCGCAATCTGCTGCTCCTCCTCATCCAGAACCTCATCGCTGGTCATCTGAGCCCAGGTTGCGTCATCAATCAGCGGATCATCAATCACACGAACCCACAGCATCGAACCAGCCGCCAAAGCGCTCAGATTCTCGTCATACGCTTCCGCAGGCAGACCCTCAAAGATCTCAGCCAGACGCGCAAACAGGTCATCGTACGAAATATCGCCCTCAGCCTGCAGCCAGCACTCAGCCGCAAACTCAGACAGCTCATTCAGCTCGGTATCGCACAGCAGCAAGAACGGGCCGTCCTCACCCACACGCACACCCGAAGTACCCGGCATACGAGAAACCGCAATCGTACCGTTCAAGAACACACCCGGCAGGTGATCCCCAGCCGTGTACTTCTCCAGGCTCTCAACCTCATCAGCGTTCGGCAGCTCGCCACCATTCAGCAGATCCTGAACCAGCGGCAAAGTATCCTCAATCTCCGAGTACACCAGGCGCCACACGCCGCCGCAACGCTCCACCAGCTTAGCCAGCGACACAACACCCTCAGGGTGACGCGCCAGACCCGAGCTCTGCTCGCTCAAGAACACCAGAGCCTCATGCAACGGAACACGCTCAAAATACGGCTCAGAAGCCGACTCATCACGAGAAATGAACACAATACGCGACAGCTCATAGCTGAGGTCATCACGATCAACCACGTTCAAACCCAGATCCACCGGGTTCTGCTGATCCTTCGGCGCATTCGGGTCAACAATCACAGACAGCGGCTTCGGATACGGCGACACAACACCCTCATCCGAAATAATCGCAGTCTCATCAGTCAGGTACGCAAACTTCGAACCCAAGAAACGCGACGCAGTCGTCTTACCGCTACCAGAAACACCCACCAGCGCCACAGCGCGCTTCGACTCAGGGTCACCAATAACAGCCGCATGCAGCATCACACCGCGACCAACCAGCTGCTCAATCATCGCCAACGTAATACGGCTCGTCAGATCCTGCATACCCGAATCATCATCAGCCACACGCAGCGTCGAAACCTTATCAAACGAACCCATCAACGGATTCGCCAAATCCATCACCGACTCATCAGTCGGCGCATGAACCAACATCACCTGATCAAAACGAGACAACGAAGCATACGCCTCATCAGGAGTATCAAAAAACTCCGGAGCAAGAGGCTCCCACGCCTTCTTAAAACGCTCCACAAAAGAGTCCGACATATCAATCAGATACAAAGAAACTTCCGCGCCAGCAACACGCAGAACAACAGGCTTCAGATTCATCAAAAAATCCTTAGAGAGTGAGAGATAAAAACCCGCACGCGAGTGAACGCACGAGCACAACAGGCGAAAAAACCGCCCAACGCGGGCGCACAAACACACAGCCTGCACGCCCGCACCCCAAAGCGGGAAAGACTAAGACTCCACAGAACCATCCGCAGGAATCATCGTCTGATGAAAATTCAAATAACTACGCGAAGCAGTCGGGCCACGCTGACCCTGGTAACGGTTACCATACGCACCAGAACCATACGGATGCTCAGTCGGGCTACTCAAACGGAAGAAACACAACTGACCAACCTTAGAACCCGGCCACAACATAATCGGCAAAGTCGCCATATTCGACAACTCAAGCGTCACATGCCCCGAAAAACCAGGATCAATAAAACCAGCCGTAGAGTGAGTCAGAAGACCCAGACGACCCAACGACGACTTACCCTCCAAACGGGCAGCCACATCATCAGGCAGGGTCACCTTCTCATACGTAGAACCCAACACAAACTCACCCGGATGCAGAATAAACGGCTCATCAGGAGCCACCTCCACCAGGCGCGTCAAATCCTCCTGCGGCTGAGCAGGATCAATATGCGGGTACTTATGGTTATCGAACAGACGGAAGAAACGATCAATCCTCACGTCCACACTTGCAGGCTGAATCATCGACTCATCGAACGGATCAAGAACGATGCGCCCATCAGCAATCTCTTGACGAATATCGCGATCTGAAATAAGCACGCTTAAAGGATACCTGGCAAACACCACCCACGTGCAGGCATCCACCAGCCCCAGCACACAGGCCTACATCACATTTCAACCCCGCCACCCCGCGCACAAACAACCGCAACACATTTCACTCCCGACAAGCAGGCGCGATACACTGAAAAAGATGCGGCTGTAGCTCAATGGTAGAGCGCACGCTTCCCAAGCCTGATACGCGGGTTCGATTCCCGTCAGCCGCTCTTCAAAGCCTCTTACTTCACGGTAGGAGGCTTTTTATTTTGAGTTAGGTTGAGTGGGTCGAGGCGGTATGTTCCTTGCTCCTACAGGGAACCCGTCCTCGCTTCGCTTCGGACACCCTGATGTCGCGACGGAACATACCGGCCTCTCCCCTGCTAACTCCCTCCCCTTCTCCGGGCAGGTGGAGTAGTGGGTGCGACCGTGCGTTGGGGAACGAACCGCGGGGCCTCGGTTTGGGAAGAGTGTGCGGGAACGGGGAGGGGGAATACTGGGGTGAGGTACCGCAGACAGCTCGCCAAGAATGAACATTAAGTTGAGGGCATTGCGGTGACTCCGTATGGGAGGTCAGGGCGCCTTCCCGAGGGCTCATCGAGACAGGGCTTGTTGTAGCCCCATACGAGCGCGCAGCACAGCTATACCTTCCTGCAGCGACATCAGGGTGCCCGAGCTCTGCGAGGGCGGGTCCCCTGCAGGAGCGAAGGAAGTGTATAGCGTACGCCTCAAAGCATCCCATCACATCCGGCAGGCTCCCCTACACGAGCGAGGAACACACCCCGCGAGCCACCCCAAAACACTTGAAGAATGTTCAACTCCCCACGCAGCTGTGCTAACCTAACCACAGAAATTCAATGAGAGATTTTCTCAAAAACAGCTACTCGACGACGAATCGTAGACCCGCATGACCCGCGAAACGCACCCCTACACCACCCCCGCACGCCCCCTCGACCTGAACCTCTACCTCGTCACAGGCAACAACCCCCTCGAAACCGTCCGGGCAGCCAAACACGCCACCTGCATCCAGGTCAGGTCCAAACCCATCAGTGCGCGCGAACTCTACCAGCTCACCGAAGCTATCGCCGGCATCATCCAGCCGCACCAGACCCTCCTCATCGACGACCGTGTAGACGTCGCCCTCGCGCTGCGTGCCCGCGGCGTGCGCGTTGACGGCGTGCACATCGGTCAAGACGATCTGCCCGTAGCCGACGCCCGCGCCCTCCTCGGCGCCGACGCAATCATCGGTCTGACCACCGGCACCCGACAGCTCGTCGAAGAGTCCAACAAGATCGCGCACCTTATCGACTACATCGGCACCGGGCCGTTCCGCCCCAGCCCCACCAAGCAGTCCAACCGCCCGCCCCTCGGCGTTGAGGGGCTCCGCGAACTTGCCGAGCTGTCCGCCGTGCCGACCGTAGCTATCGGCGACATCACCCCCGAAGACTGCCCCGCCATCCGCGCCACCGGGGTCGCCGGAATCGCCATGGTCCGCGCCTTCGTCGACAACCCCGCGCTGCAGGCATAGCCATGACCATCACCATCATTGGCGGCGGAATCATTGGCCTCACCACCGCGTTTGAGCTCACCGAACGCGGCGAGAACGTGCACCTCATCGACGCCGAAACCAGCGACTACGGCACCGCCGACGACGGCACGGCACTCTACCCCGCCGCCAGCCACTACGCCGGCGGCATGCTCGCGCCCATCGCAGAAGTGCAATTCCAGCAGGACGCGCTCTTCCCGCTCATGACCGCCAGTGCCGATGCCTACCCCTCCCTCATGAGCAGGCTCAGCCGCGCCACCGACCTGCCCACCGGCTACGACACCACCGGCACACTCATTGTCGCCGCCGACCGTGCCGACGCCGAGCACCTGCAACGCACCCGCGCCTACTACCGGGACATGAACCGCCCCGCAGACCCCGTCACCCCCACGCAGGCACGCACCCTCGAACCGCTCCTGGCACCGCGTATTGCCGGCGCTGTGAGCATCCCCAGTGACCATCAGCTACACCCGCGGCTCATGAGGCGCGCCCTCAAAGACGCCCTCACCCGCCGCGGCGTCACCTTCAGCACCGAACGGGTCACCGACCCGGACGCAGGCGACATTATCTGCACTGGACTAGGGGCAACACTGCACGGGGACTACCCGCTACGCCCCGTCTACGGGGACATTCTGCGCCTGCGCGCCCCGCGACCCATCCTCAAGCATGTAGTGCGCGGCTACGTGAACTCCCGCCCCGTCTACCTCATCCCCCGCCCCGACGGGGAGCTGTGCATCGGCGCGACCAGCCGCGAAGACCACCGCACACTACCCGCCATTGACGGCGTACACCAGCTGCTACGTGACGCAATCCGGCTCGTGCCCGCCGTTGAAGAGTGTGAGCTTCTGGAGGCGAACGTCGGCGCCCGCCCCGGAACCCCGGACGACCTGCCCATCTTCGGGCACCGCACCCGTGCTGACGGCACCCGCCAGCTCGTGTCCACGGGCTATTTCCGCCACGGTATTCTGCTTGCCGCGCTCGCCGGCAAGGTTGGTGCGGAGGTCGCCTGCGGGGCTGAGATTCCGCCCATCATGCAGGCGTGCGACCCGGCACGATTCACCCACTAAACACAGTCCCCGCCGGATGCACCCGGCACCTTCACGAAAGGATTTCGCATGATTATCACCTACAACGGCGAGCCGCTAACCACGAATGCCCGCACCGTATTTGACCTTGTCATGGACCAGTTCGGTACCGAAAATGGCGTGGCTGTGGCGCTCAACCGCAGTATCGTGCCGCGTTCCACGTGGCTGGATGTGCCGCTGAACGAGGGCGATAGGGTGGATGCCCTCACCGCCGTTCAGGGCGGCTAATCTTCCAGCCTGAACCGGCGAGATTCCCGCCGGCTCATACCCACCGGCAAAAAGAACAGATATTCTCGGTTTTTGTTCCCTAAACCGGGCGCACCGTAGCGCCCCGCACCAACCAGCAAACCCCGTTATCTAGACGTTCCCACAGAGGAGAACACCATGAGCCTCACACCGCTCACCATCGGCGACCGCACCTTCACATCCCGCCTCATCATGGGTTCCGGAGGCGCAACCAGCATGGACCTGCTCGAGCAGGCGCTCATCGCCTCCGGCACCGAAATGACGACCGTTGCCATGCGCCGTCACGCCGCAGGCACCCCCATTTTTCCGCTTCTGCAGAAGCTCAATATTGCGCCGCTGCCCAATACCGCAGGGTGCCGCACCGCAGCCGATGCGGTGATGACCGCGATGCTCGCCCGCGAGGCGCTGGGCACTTCCTGGGTGAAGGTCGAGATCATCCACGACGAAGACACCCTACTGCCGGACACCGTGGAGCTGTTGAATGCTTGCGAGCAGCTGGTCGCTGAGGATTTCACGGTGCTCGCGTACACCTCTGACGATCCGGTGGCTGCCGCTCGCCTGGAGGATGCGGGCGTTGCGGCGGTTATGCCGTTGGGCGCGCCGATTGGTACCGGTCTGGGCATTTTGAACCCGCACAATATTGAGCTGATTGCTTCCCGCGCGCAGGTTCCGGTGGTTCTGGATGCTGGCGTGGGTACCGCATCCGACGCGGCGCTGGCGATGGAGCTGGGTTGTGATGCGGTGCTTCTGGCGTCGGCGGTGAATCGTGCTGAGGATCCGGTGGCGATGGCTCAGGCGATGAAGTTTGCGGTGCAGGCGGGTGCGTTGGCGCGTGAGGCTGGCCGTATTCCGGTGCGTGAGCACGCGAAGGCATCGTCGCCGTCGGAGGGTTTCGTCTCGTGGATGTAAATCTCACCCCTACCCCGGTGAATCCGGAGCATGCGCGTCTGGATCGCGAGCGCACTGACCGTCAGCGTCGCCTGCCTGGCTTTGATCAGGATGCGGTGGCGGCGGCACGCGTGTTGGTGATTGGTGCTGGTGGTTTGGGTTGTCCGGTGGTGCAGGCGTTGGCGGCGGCTGGTGTGGGGTATCTGCATATTGTGGATTCTGATTCGGTGGAGCTGTCGAATATTCAGCGTCAGCCGCTTTTTGGTGTGTCTGATGTGGGTGAGCCGAAGGCGGAGGTTGCGGCGCGCCGTGCCTTGGAGCTGTGCCCGTCGTTGACGGTTGAGACAACGATTCGGCATGTGGATGCGTCCTGGATTTTGGATCTTTTCGCTGTGTCGGCACCGGATTGTGTGGTGGATTGTACGGATACGTTTGCGTCGAAGTATCTGATTGCGGATGCTGCGCAGGTTGCGGGTTTGCCGCTGGTGTGGGGCACGGTTTTGCGTTTTGGCGGGTCGGTGAGTCTTTTTGAGCCGGATGGCGCACATTTGCGTGATATTTTTCCGACGATTCCGCAGACGGTGGAGTCGTGTGCGCTTGCCGGGGTGTTGGGTGCGACGACGGCTGTGGTTGGTTCGCTGATGGCGACGGAGGTGCTCAAGTTTGTGAGTGGTTTGCCGACGGCGGCGGGCACTCTGCTGACGTATGATGCCTTGTCGGGTACGTGTACGTCGTTTGGGGCGGTGCCGGATCCGGCGCGTGTGGTGCCGGTGGATTTGTCGGCTCATGAGGTTCCGCAGGTTCTGCTGGATGTGCGTGAGGTGCCCGAGCGTGAGGAGTCGGTGAAGCATGAGGGTTCGCTACATGTGCCGTTGTCGCAGCTGAGCGACGCTGAGGGGTCATTGTTGCCGGCAACCGACGTGCCCGCGGAGCTGCTGAGTTTGTTTGAGTCGGTGCGTGATCAGCGTGTGGGCGTTTTCTGTGCCTCGGGTGCGCGAGCGCAACGCTTTGTGCAGGCATACGCGGAGCTGGCGGGCGAATACGGGGGGCGCCTCACGACACTGTAGAAACGGTTTCCCCATGTGCAGGGCGTAAAATCGTGTATAACACGGCGGCACGTCGCGCGGTTTCTTCTGCCTAAAAACTGCCGCTGCCGCCTCCTGTTTTCGCACACTCACTCTAGGAGTTTTATGCTCACCGTCTCTACTGTGCCGCTTGTTTTGTGTACGGCACTTGTTGCGTTGACTTTGTTGATTAGCGGTATTGCTAAGGCGAAGGACCCGCAGAGTACCGTGACTGGTATTCAGAATCTTGGTTTGGAGAAGATCGCGCCGACCCGTGCGGTGTCGCTGATTTTGCCGTGGTTTGAGATCGCCCTAGCCGCCGTCCTGTTGTTGTCGCCGGTGCGTTTGCCTGCGGTGATTGCTTCGGGTTTGGCGCTGATTCTGATGCTGTTCTATACGGTGGTGATTGCGCGCGCGCTGGCGACGGGTCGTACTGCGGGTTGTAATTGTTTTGGCTCTGAGTCGAATGCGCCGGTGAGCCGTTATACGCTGGTCCGTAATGTTGCGTTGTTGCTGGCGGCGGCTGGTGCGCATGCGAGCGCATTGAGGGGCGGCACGGGTGTTGTGTCGACTCTGCTGGGTCTGGGTAATAGCGGCTGGACTTGGGTTTTTGGTGCGGCGCTGATTGCGCTGACGTTGGAGGCTGTTCGCCGCGGTGATGCTTTGGCGCAGCCGGAGCCGCAGGCTGAGGTGATTTTGCCGGAGCCGGTGTATGACGAGAACGGCGAGGAACAGTATGTTCGCATGCCGATTCCTCATGCTGCGCTGTATCTGGAGAATGGTCGTCACACGAATTTGCGTGCGTTGGCTAAGAATCAGGCGCGTATGCTGGTGTTTGTGTCGGCGACCTGCGCTGGTTGTGTGAAGTTTTTGAAGACGATGTCTTCGTGGCAGGAGCGTCTGCCGCAGGTGGCGTTGCATCCGGTGTATTCGAGTCTGGAGTCGTTGCAGACCTCGCGTAATGCGGGTACGTTGCCGGAGGGGTTGACTCCGTTGATTGACCGTGAGGCTGGTGCGCGCGCGAATTTCGGTAATGGTGTGCCGTTGGCTGTGGTTTTGGGTGCTGATGGTCTGATTGCTGGCGGCCCGGTGGCTGGTAAGGAAGAGGTTGAGGCGCTGCTTGCCGATATTGAGGAGCAGTTCGCTGAGGCTGCTCGTCTGGCTGAGGAGGAGCGCCAGGAGCAGCTGCGTAAGGCGTTTGCAGCGGGTCCGTCGAATGTTGAAGGCGACCACCTCTAAACACGCTCCTATCGTCCAGCCCCTGTAGCGCCTCTGTAGCACTTCCGATAGCCCCGTCCGGCTCTTACTGCCCTTACCGGCAGACGCCGGGTGGGGCTATGCTAGAACGTAGCGCACACACCGCTTATATGCCGCGGTCACCTTGCCTGGTGGCGGTTGGCGCATCCTCAACCCTGTCTAAGGAGTTTTTATGGCAATGATGAGTTTCAACGCTCCGGGCGAGCGTGAGAAGTCCTTGTGGCTGGTCCGTAAGGAGAGCAACCCGAATCATTCGCAGTGGTACATTGACCGTTTTAAGGCGATGGAGGCTGAGGGTAATGATATGGCGGGTGAGTCTCGTCTGGTGAATGCGTTGGCTTCTCGTGGCGCGAAGATTCTTGATGCGGGTTCGGGTCCTGGTCGTGTGGGTAAGCAGCTGCACGCGTTGGGTCACCGTGTGACGGGTGTGGATATTGATCCTGAGCTGATTGAGGAGGCGCGCCGCGTCTGCCCGGATGCTACGTGGATTACGGCTGATCTGGTGGATTTGCCGGAGGTGCTGGGCATTGAGGGTGAAGCTACGGCGGAGAATGGTTTTGAGGTGCTGGTGTGTGCGGGTAATGTGATGGGTTTCTTGGCTCGTTCGACTCGTAAGCCGGTGGTTGAGAATTTCCGTCGTGTGTTGGCGCCGGGCGGCCGGGCTGTCGTGGGTTACGGTTCGGGTCCGGGCCGTGATTATGCGTTTGAGCAGTTTTTGGCGGATGCCCGCGAGGTTGGCCTGAACGTGGATAATACGTATTCGTCGTGGCAGATGCACCCGTTTGTGGAGGGTTCTTCGGAGTTTTTGGTGGCGGTGCTGTCGCGCCCGGCGAGCTAGGCTCGCATCGAAAGCTAGCGTGCAGTACGTCTTGAGCTAGGCATACAAATGGCCCGGCACCTGCCCCGTGGGGGTGGGTGCCGGGCCTTTGCGCGTCCTGAAGATGCGCATCCATAAGAACTTTAAAGAATAGGCGTTCTAGTGGATGAGGTATATGGTGCGGGCGAGTTCTTCGGGCAAGAAGGATGCGGCGAAGAGGATTGCCACGATGATGACGGCGAGTGCGGTCATGAGGCTGGAACGCCAGCCGGGGTGCAGCTCGTTGAAGGTGATGAGTCCCTTATGTTCTTTGTCCATGTTGACCACGTTGATCTGTTTGTAGATGGTGGTTTGGGCGGAGAGTTTGGAGGAGACTTCTCGCATGGTTTTGCCGTCCCAGACGCGGCCGTCGATGCGCATGAGCTGTTTGCCGTCTTTGTCGACGGCCCACATGGCGGGGAAGCTGCGGTAGCGTAGGCGGCCGGCGACGGTTTTGAGTTTCTGGCCGTAGGCTTTTTTGGGGTAGAGCTTTTCGGCGTAGATGGTGTGGTCGATGTTTTCGAGGGGTACGGCGAACCAGCCGAAGGTGCGTGCGCGGAGCACGTGGGTTTTGGTGATGACGATGATGGTGGGTTTGAGGACTGAGTAGAGGTTTACGCCTGCGATGGTGCCGATGAGCAGTACGAGGAGGGTGTACGGCAGGGCGGGTCGTTTGTAGAGGATGAAGGCGAGCGCGGCGAGGAGCACGATGGTGCCGGGGAGTGCCGCTTCGATGCGCCTGCCGTAGGAGCGCATGCGGGGGTGGAATAGTTCGTTGACTTCGCCGTATTTGGCGGGGACTTCGTGAGCGCGTTCTGCCATATACACAACTTTAGTGTGTGCGGTGCGTGAAACCTAGCGGACTACCTGCGTTACTCTGGTTCTATGCGTAATTTTTCTCCCGTGGAGCGGGTTCTGGCAATGTGGATGGTCGGTGTTGTGGTGGCGGTTTCTGTGGCTGCTGCGGCGCTGGTTATGACGAATAAGCTGGTGTATGGTCCGACGGGTCAGGTGCGGGAGTATTTTCATGCGTTGCGTACGGGTAATGGTTCGTATGCGCGTGGTTTGTTGGGTGCGCAGATTCCTGAGGGTGACGCCTCTTTGTTGGATGGGGATGCTTTGAGGCGTTCGGTGTCTTCGTTGGGTGAGGTGTCGTATGAGGTGGTGGAGACCAGCGAGGATGGGGAGCATGCGACGGTGCGTGCGTCCTATATTTTGGAGGGTTCACAGCAGCATACGGATTTTCGTTTGCACCGTTCGGGCACGCATTGGGGCTTTTTTGATAAGTGGGCTATTGATGAGGCGTCTTTGCCGTCGGTGAAGGTGAATATTCAGGGTGTGGAGGCTGCGACGATTAATAACCGTAAGGTTGCGGTGGATGATGGTGCGGCGTCGTTCCCGGTGTTTTATCCGGGTGTCTATGCGGTGTCGTATGATTCGACGGTTTATACGGCGCAGAAGGTGAATGAGGTGGTGACTGCGCAGGATGCGAATCATGCGGTGCGTATGGAGTTGAAGCCGAGTGATAATGCGTTGTCGTCGGTGAAGGAGCAGGTGCAGGATCATTTGAAGAAGTGCACGCAGCAGAGCACTCTTTATCCTGGTGGGTGCCCTTTTGAGTATGCGTTTACGGGTCGTGTGGATTCTGAGGTGAAGTGGTCTGTGGTGAAGGTTGCGGATCCGCAGGTGAGTGTGAGTTCGGCGGGTGTGTGGTCGTTGAAGCCGATGTCGGGTACGGCGAAGGTGTCGTTTACTCAGTTGGATTTGTATACGGGTGAGCGTTCGCAGGTGCAGAAGGAGATTCCGTTTACGTTGAAGGCGTCGGTGGAGGCGGATGCGAAGGCGGTCCGAGTCTCCTTCTAAAGCCGCTGAGTTGCGAGAGCCAGTATGCTCTGAACGCGACATCAGGGTGCCCGAGCGAAGCGAGGGC
>NZ_KV811065.1:21857-24940 GCF_001812975.1 Rothia sp. HMSC073B08
TAGCGACATCAGGGTGCCCGAGCGAAGCGAGGACGGGTACCCCTGTAGGAGCGAGGATGACCCGGCCCTTTCACATACCAGCCGCTCTGAAACCACAAACATTCTGAAGACAACAAGGAACCGGTACTATCCGTAGCGACATCAGGGTGCCCGAGCGAAGCGAGGGCGGGTTCCCTGTAGGAGCGAAGAGCATACTGGCTCGTAGCTTATATGGGCAAAGAAAGGGTCAGTATTATCCGTAGCGACATCAGGGTGCCCGAGCGAAGCGAGGGCGGGTTCCCCTGTAGGAGCAAGGATATGTACCGGTTCCTGTTTTATGTATTTAGGTGACTAGTTGATACCGCGCAGGTCCAGGACGAGTTCGCTTTCGTCTGCCTCGTCACCGGTCACGACAACGGGAATACCCCAGTCCTGCTGGTAGAGGTGGCACGCTGCGTGCTCGGGGATGTCACCGCCAGGGGTGCCATCGCAGGCGGCGGCGCGGGCGGTGATGTGCAGGACTGCCTCAGTCACATCAGGGTTGAGCACGAGGGTGCGGGTCAGTCCGGTGGAGGTGCCGGCGCCTTCCAGGATGAAGTTCTCGGGGGTGGATGAGATCTTCAGCTGGGTGGGGTCGCCCCAGCGGGTGTCGAGCTTCTGGCCGGTGGGCACGGTGAATCGTGAGGTGAATTCGAGGGTGCCGCCGGTGAGCTTGGTGGAGGGGCGCGCGGTGGTGATAGCGCCTTCGTCGACGTGCTGTGCCTTGGCGGGGATGGAGGCGCGCACGAGCTGGTGCGCGTTGGTTTCCACGATGATGAGGCGCGGGTCCTCGCCGGGTACCTCTTCGACGAGCAGGTCGGAGGGCTCGTCGAGGCCGCGTTCGAGGGTGCCGAGGGTGCCGGTTGCGGGGTCCCAGCGGCGGATGGCGCCGTTGTAGGTGTCGGCTACGGCGATGGATCCGTCGGGCAGTTCGGTCAGGCCGAGGGGGTGCTGCATGCGGGCGGTGTCGGAGTCGCCGTCGACGAAGCCGAAGTCGAAGAGGCCCTTGCCGACGGCGGAGGTGACCTGTACGCCGTCTTCGGTGAAGGTGATGTGGCGCAGGCCGCTGGTTTCGGAGCATGCGACCCAGAGGCTGCCGTCGCGTGCTTCGATGATGCCGGATGGCTGGGCGAACCATGCGTCGGCGGCGGGGCCGTCGGCAAGGCCTTCGACGCCGGAGCCTGCGAAGATGCTGACGGTGCCGTCGATGGGTTCGTAGCCGAAGAGCTGGTGGGTACCTGCCATGGCGATGATGAACTGGCCGGCTTCGCGGGAGTAGACCACATCCCAGGGCGAGGAGAGCGCAATTTCGGTGGCGGGCACGCCGGTGGGAATGTGGTTGGGGTCGCCGGTGACGGCGTTGTCGCCGTCGATGACGCGCTGCACGCCGTTGCCTGCGAGGGTGCGTACTTCGCCGGTGCGCAGGTTGAGGGAGCGCAGGCGGTGGTTGACGGTGTCGGCGACGAGCACGTCGTAGCCGAGCTGCTCGCGTAGGTTCTCGGGTACGAGGGCGAGACCGGCGGGCTCGTTGAAGCGTGCTTCGGTGCCGGTGCCGTCGACGTGGCCCTTGACGGGGTGGTTGATGGGGTCGTCGCCGCCGCCGTAGGTGTTGATGACGGTGTTGAGGTCGGCGGCTACCTGCAGGATGCGGTGGCGTGCACTGTCTGCGACGAGGTAGGTGCGTTCGCGGTTGCCGAAGAGGTTTGCGGGGCCGAATTCGGCGGGCAGTTCGATTGCTTTGCCGGGGAAGGCGTAGGTGCCGGCTGCTTTGGGGCGGGGCACGTAGGGGCCGTCGCCGCGGTGTAGGGTGCCCTTCGCCTCGTGCTCGGCGACGAGTTCGCGTACGAGGGAGGTGAGGCCCTGTACGTGGCCTTCGCCGGAGAGGTTGGCGACGATGTAGCCTTCGGGGTCGACGACGACGAGGGTGGGCCATGCGCGGGCGGTGTATGCCTGCCAGGTGGTCAGCTCGGGGTCGTCGAGTACGGGGTGGGTGATGTGGTAGCGGTCGACGGCTGCGGCGAGCGCTACGGGGTCTGCTTCGTGCTCGAACTTGGGGCTGTGCACGCCGACGGTGACGAGTACGTCGGAGAATTCTTCTTCGAGGGGGCGTAGCTCGTCGAGCACGTGCAGGCAGTTGATGCAGCAGAGGGTCCAGAAGTCGAGAATAACGATTTTGCCGCGGAGGTCCTGCAGGGTGAGGTTTTTGTCGCCGGTGTTGAGCCAGGCTCGGCCTTCGAGTTCGCTGGCACGCACGCGTACGTTGCGGGTGGTGTTCTCGCTCATGGGTTCTCTCTCCTGTTGGGTGCGCCGTGTGTGGGCGCGATGGTTTGCTGTCCCCATTATGCCAGCGTGAGGTGGGTGGTTCGCTGGGAGTTGAGCTTTGTGACTTGGGGCCTTAACGACCTGTCATATTAAGTCATATTCCGGGTGGTTCGTGGGTATATAAAGCGCCCCGCACGCATCACGTATAGATGCGCGCGGGGCGTTGGTGTCCCTATTGTGGCGGGCTGTTCGGCCCGGTGGTAGGAACTAGTTTTTACTTGGCGCCTGCGACCTCGGAGAGGTCACCAATCTTGGTGGGCTTGACCGGGGTCTTAGCGGTGCCGCTGAAGCCGTCGATGCGGCCGGGGGCCTTCGGGGTTTCGATGGTGGAGACGTCGGTCACCTGCTCGAAGGTCTTAGTGTTCAACACGGATGCGGTGCCGTCCGCCTTGACGACGGTGTAGAGGTTGTCCTTGGGGTTGGTCTTGATCCAGGAGCCGTCCTCGCTCACGACGATGGTTGTACCGTTGGAGTCCATGCTGGTCCACACACCGTTATTCTGGATGCTGATGATAGCGCCGTCCTTGGATTCGAATGCAGCGAGTTTATCGGTGTAGTAGACGGTGCCGTCGCTGGTCTGCGCCTTCTTCACACCGGCCTCGTTCTTGAGCTGCTCCAGGGCTTTCTTGCTGGCGGTGTAGCCGGCGGAGGCTGCCTGATCGGCGGATTCCTGGCCCTTCTTGAGTGCTTCGGTTGCTTCGCTGGGCAGACCGCTGGGGGCGCTGATGGTGCCCTGGGTGGTC
>NZ_KV811065.1:25040-37708 GCF_001812975.1 Rothia sp. HMSC073B08
CTGCGAGGCCGAGGGCACCGGCAATGGTCAGGGACAGTACAGCAATTGACTTCTTCACTGAATTTCTCTTTTCTGTATGCGCCGCTCTGCGACGGCGCAGTGCATGGTGTGGTTGACCTGTACTCCAGTGTGCCCGGAGTACGCCTCCATGCTAGCACCGTGACCTGAAAGCTCCCTGAGATGTTGCGGTGCTTCCCTTCCCCCGCTTTTCATGGGTCTTCTCAGCTCGGATCGAAGACGCAAAACACCCCGCACGCATCACAGTCGGATACGCACGGGGTGCTGGTGTCCCTGTTCTGTCGGGCTATTCGGCCAAGGGGGCAGGAGCTCGTTTTTACTTGAGGCCTGTAATCTCAGAAAAGTCAGCAACCTTGGTGGGCTTGGCCGGGGTCTTAGCGGTGCCGCGGAAACCGTCGATGGGGCCAGGGGCCTTCGGGATATCGATGGTGGAGAGGTCGGTCGCCTGCTCTAAGGTCTTAGTGTTCAGGACGGCAGCGGCGCCGTCTGCCCTAACGGCGGTGTAGAGGCTGTCCTCGGGGTTGGTTTTGATCCAGGAGCCGTCCTCGTCCACGACGATGGTTCCACCGTTGGAGTCAAAGCTACTCCACGCACCGGTATTTTTGATGATGACAATAGCGCCGTCCTTGGATTCGAATGTAGCGACTTCATCGTTGTAGTAGACGGTGCCGTCGCTGGTCTGTGCCTTCTTGACGCTGGAATCTTCCTTGAACTCGTTCAGGGATTCCTTGCTGGCGCGGTACAGTGCGGAGGTTGCCTGCTGGTTGGATTCCTCGCTCTTCTTAAGTGCTTCGCTTGCTTCGCTGGGCAGAGCGCTGGGGGCGCTGATGGTGCCCTGGGTGGTCTTGGTTTCTGCCTTGGTGGTTTCAGCTGCGGCGGAGGTGGTGCTTGCGCTGGTTGCCGCGGCGGAGGTGCTTGCGGGTGCCGAGGCAGTTGCGGAAGCGGACGCGCTTGCCGATGCGGAGGAGTTGGAGTTGGTGCCGGAGTTACCGCCGCAGGCTGCGAGGCCGAGGGCACCGGCAATGGTCAGGAACAGAACAGCAATAGACTTCTTCACGGCAGATTTCTCTTTCCGTCATGCGTCGCTCTGCAGCGGCACAGTGCGTGGTGTGGTTGACCTGTACTCCGGTATGCCCGGCGTACGCCTTCATGCTAGCACCTCATCCTGACGGTACTCTGCAAGCATGCGTAAAACGCCCCGCACGCATCACGCTCGGATGCGCACGGGGCGTCTTATAGGTCAAGGGGCTGTTACGCTCTGGTAGCGTCACAAGCCGCTGTTAGTTCTTTACAGCTTACTTGGGCTGTGCGGGCTTGACGGGGGCGACCTTAGCCTGTGCGGGCTTTGCGGGAACCTTCGGAGCCTTCAGGTCTGCCTTCTCGCCGCCAACGATGGAGGTTACTTCACCGGATGCGTCCACGGTTGCCTGCAGGCCGCTGTTAGCCTGGATGCTCCAGGAGCCATCAGCCTTGACTGCGACCTGGCCGTTTGCGTCCTGGCGGCTCCAGGAGCCGTCAGCCTGTACAGCTACCTGACCTTCGTCACCCTGAATGGTCCAGCCGCCGTCCTCGGAAACAATAACGTCGCCCTCAACGGCGGAGGAGGAGTTACCCTCGGAGTCCTTGGACTCAGCCTTGGTGCCCTTTTCGTCAGACTCTACCTTGGAGGAGTTACCCTCGGAGTCCTTAGCGTCTACGGATGCCTTGCCGTCTGCGCCGACCTTCACGTCTGCGGAGTTGCCTTCGCCGTCGTTAGCCTTGACGGTGACGTTGCCGTCCTTGTCAACCTTCACGTCTGCAGTAGCGGAAGCAGAAGCTGCCGAGGTGGTTGCAGCTGCAGAGGATGCCTTAGCCGATGCACTTGCGGAAGCAGTTGCAGAAGCGGATGCGGATGCAGTCGCGGTGGTGGTGGAAGAGGACTGGGAGCCGCATGCGCTCAGGCCCAGTGCGCCTGCGAAAGCGATGGACAGCACCGCGGTGGTCTTCTTCATTGCGGGGGCGATAGCCATTGTTTCTCCTTGTGGTTGTTAGTATGGTGCGGCTAGTTGGCGACGTATTCGCGTCGTGCGCAGGATCCTTGTGGGATTCCATAACGATTATCGGTGTAACCAACCGCGTTAATTCTATCGAGTTTGGGTGTGATTATCCGGGCGCGTGGGCGTTCTTCCGCATTCTAGTGAGTGGGATAGCCCACGTTTTCGCCGAGAGTATCAGCCTGTTGTTTAGCGGCGCGGGGTCACGGGCTTGACGGGGTCCACGGTAGCACCGGCAGGCTTGACGGGTACGGCAGGTACCTGGAAGGTTCCCTGTCCGGTCTGTTCCCAGGAGCCGTCAGCCTTCACTTCGACAACACCGGGGGTTCCAACGAGCTCCCAGGATCCGTCTGCTTTCACCTCTACGTTGCCGCTCGGGCCGACGCGTTCCCAGGATCCGTCAGCATCTACCTCATTGATGTCGCCGTTGGGGGCGTGGTAGGACCAGCCGCCGTCAGAGTCGATCTGGATCATGGTGTAGCCGTTGGCGGCGCTGACGGTTCCGCCGTCGACGGTCACAGAACCGTTACCGGCACCGTTGGAGCCGCTCTTGGCGGTGGTCTCGCCAGCTTTCTCGTCGACCTTTGCGGAGGAACCGGAGTTGTTCGATGCAGAGCCGCCGTTGACGGTTGCGTTGCCGCTAGCGTCTGCGGTCACGCCGGTTCCGTCAGCACCGTTGACGGTCACGCCGCCTTCGGTGACGGTTACGGTGCCCTGGGAGCTGCTTGCGCTGGGGCTCGGGGAGGCTGCGTCGCTTGCCTTGACGGTGACCTTGCCGTTGCCAGCGTTGACTGCTGCGTCAGCGCTGGAGGATGCCTTGGCGGTTGCGGTTGCGGTGGGTGCCGGGCTGGAGGTGTTCTGTGCACCGCAGGCGCTCAGGCCGAGTGCTGCGATTGCTGCGATGGACAGTGCGGCTGCGCCGGTGCGGAAGCGACGGTTGGTGGGCTGCGCGGAAGTACGCTGAGCGTGGCGTGCTGCCATGAGGGGTTCTCCTTGTGAGTCCCGGAGGGTCAATCGTCCGGGGTTTGTATGGTTGATTTTCCGGTTGGGGTGGGGCCGTTTGTATGGTGTGTGGCTTTTCCTTCGCCGGTGATTCCAGCTTAGGGTGTGAGTCTAAGATTGAGCTTTAGTTTGCTGTGTTTAAGCTATGTCTGGACGGCGATGTATAAGTATTTTTCCCAGCGGAGTTTCATACTCATGGTTTTTCCCTCAGCTTATGCATAGCTTTCTGTTCATATGTATAAATTTTCTTTATTTTTTCTGTAGTCCACCCCAGCTTCTTATGTGGAGTAGGGGTAGTTTCTATGTTTTTACCTCAACCACACAATTAAGGTTGCAAGGACCCAACTAATCAGCGATTCTAGGGATCCACCTCACCTGCCTAGGGGCGCTTCCGCTGCTTGGGCTTTCTTCAGCCGGGTTTTCTCCGCTGTTTCCCCTTGGGCAGGCATAATAAAAGACCCCCACCGTGAGGGTGGGGGTCTTTTATCAGATTCAAAGTCTCAAGAATTACTTCTTCTTAGCGACTGCTGCCTTCAGCTTGGAGCCTGCGGTCAGCTTCACGCCGTGACCGGCGGGAATCTGGATGGTTTCGCCGGTCTGCGGGTTACGGCCGGTACGAGCTGCACGGTCGGTGCGCTCGATTGCCATCCAACCGGGGATGGTGATCTTCTCGCCCTTGGAGACGGAAGACTCGAAAACCTGGAACACTGCGTCGAGGACTGCGTTTACGGTTGCCTGGCTCTTGCCAGACTTCTCTGCAACCTCTGCAACGAGTTCGGTACGGTTCTTAGCCATTAGGGTGCCCCTTCCAGAGACTTAAGGTTTGAGTCTAAAGCGAGTGACCGTCGGTGACGACGGAAAACCGTTTAGGAACTAAAATACCAGATTTACCAGCTGGACTTGGTGATACCGGGCAGCTCGCCGCGGTGTGCCATCTCGCGGAAGCGCACGCGGGAGATACCGAACTTCTGGAAGGTACCGCGGGGGCGGCCGTCAATCTGGTCGCGGTTACGCACGCGAACGGGGGAAGCGTTGCGGGGCAGCTTCTGCAGTGCCACGCGTGCTGCTTCGCGCTCCTCGGGGGTAGCGTTCTCGTCGATCAGGGTCTTCTTCAGCGCGATACGCTTCTCGTTGTAGCGAGCGACGATGACCTTGCGCTGCTCGTTGCGAGCGATCTTGGACTTCTTAGCCATTCTTAGCGCTCCTCTCGGAAGTCAACGTGCTTGCGAACGACGGGGTCGTACTTCTTCAGCACCATACGGTCGGGGTTGTTGCGGCGGTTCTTACGGGTCACGTAGGTGTAACCGGTGCCAGCAGTGGACTTGAGCTTGATGATAGGACGGAGGTCCTTAGCCTTGGATGCCATTTACTAGATCTTCTCCCCGCGTGCGATGATTTCTGCAACAACGGCATCGATGCCACGAGCATCGATAACCTTGATGCCCTTAGCGGACACGTTCAGGGTTACCTTACGACGCAGCGAAGGAACCCAGTAGGTCTTCTTCTGAACGTTCGGGTCGAATCGACGCTTGTTGCGGCGATGCGAGTGCGAAATGCTGTGTCCAAAGCCGGGAACAGCTCCGGTCACCTGGCAGACTGCTGCCATGTTTCACTCCTTTATTGATTGACTTTTATGACGGTACGCAGTCGATGTTACTCGTAAGCGTCCCGCCACCAATGTAGAAGCACCGGGTTATTCGCCGGGCTAGAGTGTTTGAGATCGTCACGTGGGTGAGAGGCCACGCATCGATCCCCGCCGCGGGAAAAACGGTGAAGCTTATTAGTGTCGAGAGGCGTTTCCACCACTACGAACAGCGTTAAATTCTAGGTAAATACGGGGGTTCGTGCAAGCCTGCACGCCGGATTTTGCCTTAAAAATCCGCGGAATCTCGGTGTTCTGAGCCGATTGCACCTCGTTTAAGCGAAGAGCTCGATTCACGGATGCACGCCTACCCTCGAGCGGCAAACATACCTATCCATTCTACCAAAAATGGGTATTTTTGCAAGTCCAGATGTTTTTAAGGGATTCTTTAACGCCCCTAGTCAGGCATTAATTCGCGGTTTTAAGAACGGGCGTTCTTTATGTGACCGGGGATAAATTACACCGGTGAAATTCATGTTGTGAGATTAACAGCTTAAGCCGGATTTTAAGCCTTAAACAGCCCCGCGCCACCGATTCTTGCGGTGTGCGCAGGGCTGTTAAACAGGCTTAAACACGCGTTTAAAGAGCTTTTAACTCTCGTTTTAACGCTTCCGCCCAGGTTTTAAAGGGCGGTTTAAGGGTTTGCAACGGTACGGGTAACGGCGGATTTACCGTTCCCGTTACGGCGTAAATGCGGGAACAAATACGGCACAGATACAGCACAGGGCGCTCCCCCGGCATACAGTTTTACGCCGTAACGTGCGCCCCTCAGCATTAGTTCTTAAGGGCGTTAGTTTTTAAGGCTTGCCGCGGGGACCCACTCCGGGTACTTGGGGCTCACACCGTCCCCGGAGCTCGTACCCTTCAGACGGCGGCCGATCCACGGCAGGGCAAACTCGCGGACCCAGCGTGCCTCCTGCTCAACCTTCTCGCGAGCGGTTAGCTGCACCTCCGGGGGCAGTACCGATTCAGTGACCACACCGGGCAGGCCAAGCTGCGCCAGCACGCGGGATGCGAAGCGTTCGTGGCCGAGGTCGTTCATGTGCAGGCGGTCGTCAGCCCACAGACGCCAGTCGAGGAAGTCGTTCCAGCGCCAGTAGTCGATAATGTGCACGCCGTGGTCTTCGGCGATACCGCGCAGCAGCTCGTTGTAGGTGGCGGTACGGCCGCGGGTGCGGGCGAAGGGGCCCTGCCCCTGTACGTCCAGGCCGGTTACGGTAAGCACTTCGATTCCTTCGCCGCGCAGGGTGGCGAAGGAATCGTCTACGTGGGTCATGAGCTGGTCAATATCCACGTTGGGTCGCATGATGTCGTTGCCGCCGCCGTAGAAGGTGACCAGGTTGGGCTTCAGCGCCAGGGCTGCCGGCAGCTGCTCTTCAAGAATGGGAATGAGCAGGCGGCCGCGGATAGCGAGGTTTGCGTACTGCGCCTGCGGGTCTACTGCACCGAGGCCTTCGGCAACGCGGTCTGCCCAGCCTCGTAGGTTGTTGGGGCGGCGGCGGTCAACGTCGCCCACACCTTCGGTGAAGGAGTCACCGATTGCCACGTAGCGTACTGATTCACCGTTGAGCTTGCCGTTGGAGTCTAGGAGCGGGGTCGTCATTGTGTTCTTCTTTCCGGGCCTCTGTAGAGAATGACCCTTCTATGGAAGAAGCCGGCACACCCGCGCGGTGTACCGGCTTCTTCGCTTAGCTTTCGGTGCGTCCTGTTTTCCAGTATCCCACTGTTATGGGCGCATTATCAGATATGAGCGGGGGTTTCTTAGGATGCGACAGCTGACCCGGTAGCTGCGGATGCCCTCCGCGGATGGGGTACCACCACCACACTGCCGTCGTTAAACGGGTCCGCAACCTCGGCCTTCAGGCTAAAGATGGTGTGCAGGTTCTCGCAGGTGAGCACTTCGTGTGCTTCGCCTTGGGAGACGATGGAGCCGTCCTTCATAGCGACGAGATAGTCGGCGACTCGAGCGGCGAGGTTCAGTTCGTGCAGCACCATGATCATGGTGGTGCCGCGCTGTTCGTTGAGGTCCGAGAGTAGGTCGAGTAGCTCCACCTGATGTGCCAGGTCGAGGTAGGTGGTTGGCTCGTCCAGCAGTAGGATGTCGGTTTCCTGGGCGAGCGCCATGGCAATCCAGACACGCTGACGTTGGCCGCCAGAGAGTTCGGTGACCTGTCGTTCGGCGAGGGACATGGTGTCGGTGGCTTCTAGTGCCCAGGCGACCGCCTCATCATCTTCGGCGCTATTGCGTTTGAAGAGTCCCTGGTAGGGGTAGCGTCCTCGGGAGACGAGGTCGGCTACGGTAATTCCTTCGGGGGCGATGGGATGCTGGGGCATGAGCCCAACCATGCGGGCGAAGCCTTTCATGGAGTATTCGTGGGTGGGTTTGCCGTCGAGGGTGAAGTCGCCGTTGAGCGGCTTGAGTAGTCGGGAGACACCGCGTAGCAGAGTGGATTTACCGCAGCCGTTGGGGCCGATGATGGCGGTGATTTTGCCCTTGGGGAATTCGAGGGAGAGGTCTTTGACGATGGTGGTTTCGCCGTAGCCGAGGCTGACGTTCTCTACTTTAAGGGTGCGTTCGGTGATTTCTTTCATGGCGTCCTTTCTTCTCTAAGGCTTTTCCCAGAAGCCTCCTAACTTAGCCTATCCTAATTTCGGGTCAGAAAATAGCGAATCCCCCGAACCGTTCACACTTCTGTAGAACAGCACGGGGGATCCGCTATATCGGCGAACTTTAGAGGTTCACTTTTCCGCTCACGAGCCAGCCGCCTTCCGCTGCACGCTGGAAGACTTCCTGAGCCATGGTGCGGCCGTAGGTCTTGGAGACATGGTTGTCGTCGAGGTAGACGTAGATGTTTCCAACCACGGGGCTGCACATGCCGTCCGGGCAGTACACGTCCTTCAGATCCACCATGACGGCACCCTGGTTGCGGTACTTGTCGAAGATTTCCTTTGCAGGGTTTTCGGCAGCATACTTGTCACTTGCGGGTCGTGCGCAGGAGCTCTTGTCGGCACCGGCCTTCTGAGCGCACTCGTAGATGTTGTACTCGAAGCGCGGGTTATCGCGCAGGCCGATGACCTGGACTCCTGCCTCGGTGAGGCGGCGGACCGTCTCGTCGAGGCTCGGGTCGACTCGTTCATCGTTCGAGCGTGCCTGGGCAACGGTGGCGATGAGCACCACGGTCTGCGGCTTACGCTTGAGAATTTCCTCGGTCATCTTGGTGTTGAATTCCGAGCATTCGTTACTAGCGTTGACGGCGCGGACCGGGTACTGGCAGCCACCGAGCAGGTAGGTCTGCAGGTTGGTTTTGGTCTGTTCTGCGATGGGCTTGAAGATGCTCAGCGCCTGTTCGGCGTGGGAGTTACCGATGACCATGGTCAGCGGTGCGTCCTCGGGGCCGTACTTCTGCAGGCTGCAGTACTTGGCGAGTGCCGGGTCGGAGGGCGCGAAGCCGCCAACGCAGGGGTCGCTCAGTCCGTCGAACTGGGTTTTGACGTCACCGCCGGAGGGGATGGGGTTGTCAATGAGTCCCTGCTGGGCGCCGCCGATAGCGCGGGCGCCGGGGTAGTTTTCGCTGGCGGTCTGTACCTGCAGTTCGGCGTTCTGCTCGGACTGGGTGTTGCGGTAGCCTACCCATGCCTGTGCGGCTACCAGGGGTACGCCTGCGACCAGGAAGATCGCGAGGATGAAGGCGAGCTGGTCTGCCCAGGTCTTGACCGAGAATACGGTCTTGAAGCGCATCTTCATCATGAGCCAGGGTACGAAGGGGTCCTTGCGGTAGCGCAGCGGCTTTTCGACGAAGCGGATGAGCAGCCATGCCAAGCCAATGGAGGCAAGGATAATGACAGCGCCTTCGATGAAGTTCACGCGGGAGGTACCAACGGCGCTGCTGTAGAGAATGAGGATGGGCCAGTGCACCAGGTACAGGGCGTAGGAGATGTTGCCGAGGTTCTGCAGGGGTGCGGAGACCAGCAGTCGGTCGATGCCCCAGCGGCTGTTGGTGCGGCCTGCCATGATGACGAGCGCACCGGAGAGCACGGGCCAGAGCGCCAGGTAGCCGGGGAACGCTCGTTCCACGGGCAGGATTGCGCCGCAGGTGACCAGACCAATAATGCCGACCCAGCCCATAATTACTCGAGCCTTCTCGGGTGCCTTCCACTTGAGCGTGAGCATTGCCAGCAGGGTGCCGATGGCGAATTCCCACAGGCGGGTGCGGGTGTCGAAGTAGGCGAATCCCTGGTTGGTGTCGGTTTCAACAATGGAGAAGGTCAGGGATGCGACGAACACCGTGTTGAAGATGAATACCGCGGTGGTGAAGAGGTTTCCACGGAATCGGTGTACGACGTAGGCTACTGCGGCGAAGAGCAGGGGCCAGATGATGAAGATCTGTCCCTGGATGGAGAGCGACCAGAAGTGCTGGAAGGGTGACTTCACGGAGGCGTTTTGGGCGTAGTAGTCTACGGAGCTGAACGCGAGGTTCCAGTTCTGGAAGTAGAACAGGGAGCTCCTTGCGTCGGTTACGGTTTGCGACCAGCGACTGGGCGCGAGCACGAAGAAGGACGCAATGGTGGTACCCGCGATAACCACGGTGGCTACGGGTAGCAGTCGCTGGAAGACGTGCATCCAGTAGCTGAAGAGATTGAGAGGTTTGCCTTCGTTGATCTTGCGCATGAAGGAGAGCGAGAGCAGGAAGGCGGAGATGAAGAGGAAGACGTCCACGCCGCCGGAGACTTTGCCGACCCAGACGTGGTAGAGCACCACGAGAAGCACGGCGAAGGCGCGCAGACCCTGAATTTCAGGGCGGAACCCTCGCGATTCGATGAATTCTTCGAGGGGGTAGTCGTTGGTTTCGCGTGCTTTGACGGTGCGCAGCGCCGCGGTACGGGTGCCCTGCGAGGCGGAGGCCTGCGGGGTTCCGGAGGTTTCAGACATACTTGGTTCCTCAGGGCGGGTAGACGATGTGTTGGTGCGGGTCCCTTAGACACTCGAGGACACTCGCTACAATAAAATCCTGATCCGCACCTCTGCTATGAGGCTGGTGCGAACCAGGATTTTTCTGAGCCCCCTACCGGATTCGAACCGGTGACCCTCTGTTTACAAGACAGATGCTCTGGCCAACTGAGCTAAGGAGGCAACCTGTCCAGTGTACCTTATTCTCTTGGTTGAGTCTGCTTAGTTGTTCTTTTAGGGTTTGGTTGAGAATACTTCTAAATTATGGGGTGATGGCATGTTCGTTTCCTTCGTTTTAACCCTTCTGAGCACCACCTCTGTATGCTGCTCACCCACCCCTCGTACTCATCACCGTGTATGGAAAAACCCGGTAGCCTCACGCGGAGGTTACCGGGTTTTTGTATCGAAGCGGTTACTTCTTCTTAGCTTCGATCTTTTCCTTCAGGAAGGTGCTGAAGTCGTTGCTGGTGTACTGGTCACCATCAACGAAGACGGTGGGGGTACCCTTAATACCGTTCTTTGCGGATTCAGCGTTGACCACGTCCACGAAGGGGCGCCACTTGCCATCGTTCATATCGGAGCCGATGGAAGCGTGGTACTTCGAAGCAATGTCGGCGATCTGCTGGTTGTTCATGTCGCCGCGGCCCTGGTGAGTAAAGATCTCACGCTGGTAGTTCAGGAAGTCGCTGGTGCTGACCTGGTTTGCCACGGAGTATGCTGCTGCCGCGTTACGTGCGGAGTAAGCGGTGGGCGAGGAGCGGTCCAGGAAGGTCAGGTTGCGGATTTCCAGGGTGATGGTGCCGTCCTCGACGAGCTTCTGGATTTCTTCACCGTACTTCTTCTCGAACTCTGCACAGTGCACGCAGTTGTAGTCCTGGAAGACGGTCACGCGAACGGGCTGGCCGTTCTTGGATGCCTCTTCAGCGGTCTGCACGCCCGGGGGCAGGGTGTTGACGGCTGCTGCGGTTCCGTTGACCATGGGGGTCACGGAGGAGGTCGAGGTTGCGAGCTGCTTGAAGTCGCGGTTCTCCTGGGTGGAGGAGTTCTGGACGATGCCGTCCTTGGTCAGCACAATGCCACCGTATTCGTTGGCGCTGGAGGGCACCGGGCCGCTTTCTGCTACCTTGGTGTTCTTGTTGCCGTTGACTACGACGAAGCCGATGATACCTACGATGATGAGGACCACGGCGAGTACGCCGAACTGGAGCCAGCGGCGGCTTGCCTGGCTGGGGCTCTTCTTGGCCTGCTGGGCCGCAATCTGGCGGGCTTTTTCGCGGGCGTCGGTCGACATGCCTGCTCCTTTGGTTGGGAATATGGGTGGCGGTTCGTCCACTTCTTCTAGCCTACTCCGGTTGGAGTGAGCGTCCATCCGAGCAAAGCTTCAGATGATCTGATCTTCCGACCCGGGGTTGTTCGTATCCCCTATAGGGTGTTCTAGAGCTCAGCTTCTGCCGTATATAGCAGCTGAAAGCTATGTCGATCAGTTCCTGTCACGTGGATAGGTTCTGTCTTTTCTCTAGTGTGGACGTACCGCGCTACCCGTCTAGCCTACCGAATGGGTGCCTTATCGGCTAGTTAATACTCTGACTGAGATATTGTGATGTCTGTTCTCACGCTCTCAGCTTATTTTCCTCGTAAACTTTCGTAGCATTGGGAGGCGCCTCTCCCCTGCCACAAGCTACGCCGAGGCACCCACCCGGTTCAGCTCACCAGCCGTTAGGGAATGTTGTAGACTTCCACTCCCCCAATGAACGGGCGAGTATCGAAATTCCCCTTCCACTCCACGCTCAGACCGTGCTTCTCCAGTACGGGGATAATAGTGTCCTTCATGAGCTCTACGGAGAGCTTCTTGTGAAGGGCACTGATCTCTTCCTTCTGCGCATCGCTCAGCGCGTTCCATTCATTTTCGTCCCTGGGGTAGGCGAGGAAGGAACCGAAGCCAACGTAGGTTCCGCCGCTCTCTGCGAGGCTTTCGGCGTCCTGCTGGTGAAAGTAGATGTATCCCTTCCATTCACGGCTATCGTCGATCTCATCCCAGATCTCTGCGGAGGCGCAGGTACCGCAGCAGGTGAAGTTCTGTCGTGCAATGACGCCTTCTTCTTCCAGGGCTGCGAAGGCACGATTGAGGTTGGAGTTCTTCTGCATTTCCGGGGTAATGCCCAGCTCAGCAGCAAAGGCACGACGACGCTTGATGAGCTCCTCCACGTAGTCCTCTACGCGCTTTTCCCAGAGCTTGCTGTCTTCGTTCTCCCCATCGTATTCCAGACCAAGTACGTCCATCACATAATCGGTGATGGTTTCTACGTACTGCTCAGTAGCAGATTCACCCATGAACAGCAGGGGCCAGATGGGCCAGAGCAGCTCAGCTTCGTCTTCTTCGTCCAGTCCCCATTCTTTGGGGAAGGGCGGGTCGAGGCGTTCTTCGCTCCAGCGTTCGTAGATGCTCTTCTCATCAGCCATGATGATGCTCCTTTACTTGCTCTCTCTACTCGTTGAAGTAGAGATGTGGACTGCTCTTGTTGTTAAGGTATCAAGAGTTTATCTGCCGTGCCCTCTATTTCGTCATTCAGGCGGATCAGTGAACTACCATCTCGTTGCCTCTGTATCAGGTTGGCACGCTGTCTGGCGAGGCTGCATCCCCTGTTCCCCTGCCTCTCTGCTGCGTCGCTGAATCTCTGGATCTATGAGTCTCTGCACCTTTGCTGAGTTAGGTGTCTTTCGTTCTAGGAGTTTTTGTTCTAAGAGTTTTTCGGTACACAAAAAGAGGGGAAGACCTTATAGGTCTTCCCCTCTTGAATAAAAAACCCGCGGTGACCTACTCTCCCACACCCACAAAAGTGCAGTACCATCGGCGCGAAGAGTCTTAGCTTCTGGGTTCGGAATGGAACCAGGCGTTTCCCTCTTGCTATAACCACGGAAAATCTAGCGAATAACTTCGTTATTCAAAATTTCCGAATAAAAAGCCTCAACCTCCCGAAGGAAGCCCAGGGTTATTATCCAAAAACCATACAGTGAACGCAAACAA
>NZ_KV811066.1:0-45723 GCF_001812975.1 Rothia sp. HMSC073B08
GGTGACCGCACCCATCACAAGCAACGGGCCGATCACCACACGGTTACACCACTATGCGGGACGCTACTCTTTCACCGCTTAGTTACCGCCTGTTTGAGGCTAAGCGGTATATCGAAAACGTTGGTATATCAGTCAAAACATGGTGTGTTGCCGCCTCTACCGCCTAATTTCTAAAAAGTGTACACGCGAGTGTTCATCTTCCTACATATGCGTGTGTATATATAAAAGTTTTCGGTTTTAGGCGGTGAAGGCGGTAAAGGGTTGGGATTCGGTTGAGATACGAGGGAAAATGCTATACCGCTTTTGCATTTTCAGGCGGTAAACAGCCGGTATCAACGCCGATTAGGCGGTGAAAATCCTCCTCTGCAACCTCCCTCCCACGAGATCATGCACGAGCGAAGATAGTCATACGCCCCGAAGGGGCGTTGGATGATAGTCCTCGATGTTGGGTGATAGTCCCCCCTCCCCCCACCTCGACGACGGGCCTGAGTTTGGCTGAAAGGTAGGGAATAACATAGGGATTCGGTCTCGTCAGGGCAAAACAAAACCCGGTATCTCAGCGACTTTTCGTTGAGATACCGGGTTTTTCTGGTTGCGGGGACAGGATTTGAACCTGCGACCTCCGGGTTATGAGCCCGGCGAGCTACCGAACTGCTCCACCCCGCGGCGACTCATATAACTATACAGACCCGAAACCGGGCGCGCAAGCCAAAATCACGATTTGTAACCAAGCACACAAAAACAGGGGGTGAGGGGCCAGTGCCAGGAGCTACGGGGCAGTACCGGGGGCTGTGGGCAGTATCAGGGGTAGAACGTACAGGAACGGGGTGGAAGCAATACGCTTCCACCCCGTTCCGTCAGATTCAGCCGGAGGTAGCCGCTACCGGCTAGCCGCTGTCGAATAGCCACAGCCGGATAACTAGCAGGAGCTACGCTCGGCGAGCACCCGAGCCTAGCTTCAGGACCTAGCTTCAGAGCCTAGAGCGAGGACGCTAGACCCCTGATTATTCGGCCCGTGAGCATCCGGTATGGGCAGCCGGTAGGCGCTACTCCCCCGCCGCCTCAGGCATCCTAGTGAGAAGTCGAAGGGCTCGCGCTGGGCTTAGCGCTAGCCGCTGCGCTCGGAGCCGCCGAGGCGCTGGGCGCTGCCGATGCAGAAGCCTTAGCGGACGCCGTGCTCTGCGCCTCCTCAGCCTCCAGAGCCTTCTTCACGGCTGCTTCCAGACGCTTCTGAGCCTCACCGTAGGCAGCCCAGTCGCCCTTCTTCATCGCCGCATCAGCATCGGTCATTGCCTTCGAGGCATCCGTCAGAGCCTGCTTCAGCTCCGAAGACTGCGAAGCCGAAGAACCTCCGGTCGAAGCACCCGAAGAACCAGAGGAGCCGGAGGCAGAAGCCGAGGGGCTAGCCGCCGAACCGTCCAGCTTCGCGCCCGAGGAGCCGCCGAACACCTGGTTCAGCGCCTCCTCCAGAGTCGGAGCGAAACCGACCTTATCGCCGAAGCTCACCAGCACACGCTGCAGACGCGGGTACTTAGCGTCACCGCTCGACTGCACGTACACCGGCTGAACGTACAGCATGCCGCCGCCCACCGGCAGAGTCAGCATATTGCCGTTAATCACCTCGGAAGAGCCGCGGCGCAGCAGGTTCAGCTGGTTCGACACCTCAGCATCAGAGTTGAAAATGTTCTGAGCCTGACCAGGGCCGGGAACCACCGAAGAACGCGGCAACTCCAGCAGACGTAGCTTGCCGTAATCGGGGCTACGCTCGCCATCCTTACCGGTACCGGCATCGCCGTTAGCCGCCAGGAAGCCGTACATCACGTTACGAGAGTTCGAATCGCTCTGCTGAGGAATGAACGTGGTCGTCAACGAGAAGTGCGCACGAGAATCGCCGGGCATCTGCAGGGACAGGTAGTAGGGCGAAATCGGCTGGTTACGATCATTGGTCGGGTCGTTCGGAATCGACCAGACGTCGTCACCGGCGTAGAAGCTATTCGCGTTCGTCACGTGGTACTTATTCAGCATGGTGCGCTGAATATTGAACATGTCAGTCGGGTAACGCACGTGGCTCATCAGCGAAGCGTTCATCTCACGGTAGCTCTTCACCGTGCCAGGGAAAACGCCCTGCCATGCCTTCAGCACCGGATCCTCCTCATCCCACGCGTACAGGGTCACCGAACCGTCGTACGCGTCCACGGTAGCCTTCACCGAGTTACGGATGTAGTTCACCGAGTTAGAACGCTGAGCACCCGCAGCGGTTGCCGCATCCTGGGAGCTACCCTGCGCGTAGGGGAACTGATCGCTCGTGGTGTAAGCATCCACAATCCACTGCACGCGATTATTCACAATCGCCGGGTACGGCTTAGAATCCACGCTCAGGTACGGCGCCACCTTACGCACACGATCCAGCGGGTTACGTTCGTACAGAATCTGCGAGCCCTCACGCACCGCATCCGACAGCAGAATGTCAGAGGACTGGAACTTAATCGCGTAGGACAGGCGAGCCAGCAGCGAATCAACGCGAGGACCACCGTAACCGGTGAAGGTGTACTTCGCATCGGAGGCGTTGGTTTCGTCAGCAGAAAGCGGACGGTCCAGCTCCAGGGTGTCACCCTTACCGCCCACAATCGAATACTCCGGCGAGCTCGTGCCGAAGTAAATACGCGGCTCGTAATCCTCGCTCAGGGTACCGGTCGCCTTAATACCGGACTGCAAGAACTTCGGGTTACCCGCAGAATCCACCTGGTTACCATAGGCGGCAATCACACCGTAACCGTGGGTGTACACCACGTGGCGGTTATACCAAGAATCGCCGCTGGTCTGCGCCGGGTTCAGCTCACGAGCCGCCAGCACCGTATCCTGCGTGGTGTTACCCACCGCATAGCGGTCCACCGACAGCTGCGAATCAAAACGGTAGTACGGGCGGAACTGCTGCATCTGCGCAAACGCCGAGGACACAACATTCGGATCCAGCAGGCGGATATTCGCAATGGTCGCGCTCGAAGAGCTCAACGCACCGGCGCGGGTATCAATCGTCGCGTCATACGGGGTGGTCTCAATCTTGTCCAGACCGTACGCGTAACGGGTCGCATCAATATTGCGCTGAATGAACTTTGACTGAGCGCCCTGCTCATTCGGAACCACCTGGAAACGCTGAACAATCCACGGGTACAGGCCGCCAGCAACCACGGCAACAATCACCAGCATCGCGGTGCTAATCAGCGGCAGACGCCAACGATTCATCGAAGCAGCCACCACAAACATGATCGCCACCAGCAAAGCAGAAATCGCCAAAATAGCGTTCACCGGAATCGACGAGTTCACATCCGTGTACATTGCGCCAGCCCAGCGGCCCACCTGCTGCTGAGTCGACGAATAGCGGTCCAACCAGAAGCTCACCGCACGAGTCAGCAAAAACACAGCCACCACAATCGCAGCGTGACGGCGGAACGCCACGGTAGTGCTCACACCACCGGGCTGAACCTTAATACCGCCGTAGAAGTAGTGCATGAACAGACCCGCGAGCGCCGACAGCACCACAGCAGAGGTCAGTAGAGTCACCACCATACGGAAGAATGGCAACGCAAACAGGAAGAAACCGTAATCCAGACCAAACTCCGGGTCAGTCTTACCGAAGGACTGCTGATTGAAGAACAGCGCGACGGTGCTCCACTGAGTCATCGTCGCTGAAGCAATGAACAGACCCAACAGCAGCGGAACCACAATCAGCAGAACCTTACGCGCCTTATCCACGCTCTCGTGGTAGCGGCGCATGCTCTCCTCAGCACGCTGCTGACCAAACACATC
Source organism: Rothia sp. HMSC073B08 (assembly GCF_001812975.1). Classification (NCBI taxonomy): domain Bacteria; kingdom Bacillati; phylum Actinomycetota; class Actinomycetes; order Micrococcales; family Micrococcaceae; genus Rothia; species Rothia sp. HMSC073B08. The sequence continues at coordinate 3,808 of NZ_KV811066.1, forward strand.
ACGCAGCATCTGCTCGGCAGCATCCGTGCCGCTCGTCGGCACGCTCTGATTCGGGTTCGGCGCCTCCTGCGGCTCCTTCTCGGACGCCGGCGCCACATCAGCATGACGGACCGCGTAGGACATCGAAGCCCACAGCGGCACAGCAATCACCACGGCAGCCACCACAAACACGGCTGCCTTCAACAAAATCTGGGTAGTGAACACGGTGCTATAACCCAGCTGATCAAACCACAGCCAGTCCGTGTACACCTGGGACGCACCCACAAAAGCAGCAATGAGCACCGCCACCACAGCAATCGTCACCCGCAGGGGGCTACGACGCTTAGGCGTTGACTTCTTCGGCTTGGGATGCGCGGTGTTATTGGTCGACTCAGACACAATTCCTCGCTCATCATACGTTTAGAGAAAATAACTGCCTTTAAGTATCTCAGAGGTACAGCAGAAGGGCAGAACCTCGTAGAAGTTCGGGGCGAAATATGACCGGGTTGAGAGGTTTTGGGACGCGAAATGCTGAGGTGAGAGGTGCTGGCGAGGATTACGGAGACGCAGACGAGGACAGAGAATAGGGTGCAGAACAGCCCCGGTACCGTAAAGTACCGGGGCTGACTTCTACGCTATACGGGTGAGAACCTCGCGGAGAGAAACGTTACGTTAGGAACCGCAGCGGGGCAGGGAATCATCCGGGGTGCCGGACTTAATCGCCTCCACCGTCTTCACCGCTTCATCCAGGGTCGACACCGGCACAACCACCATCGTGCCGCGCACCTGACCGGCATGATAGTAGTTGAACAGGTCGGGGTCCTGCGCCTGCATCTTCACAATCGAATCGCAGTTCTCCTTAGGCGCCAAGAAGTAGCGCGCACCGTAACGGCCCGTCGCCAGGATCTTGTACTTGATGCCGCCAATTGCGCCGACCTTACCGTTCGCATCAATCGTGCCGGTACCCGAAATGTAGCTGCGGTACGGGTCGCCTCCGGCGTCCTCATCGGCGAGCAGAGTACCCTCGCTCAGCTTATCGACCGTGCCCAGTGCCAGCATCAGACCCGCACTCGGGCCGCCCACACCGTCCAGGTTGTACTGCACGTGTGCCGGCAGGTCATAGCTCTGCTTCAAACCCGCGCCCAGAATCCAGCGGCTATCGTCACTGGCACGAACCGGGGTCAGATTAAACGTCTGCTGCTTGCCGCCACGTTCCACAGTCACGTCAATCGGCGAACCGTTCGAGGCGTTCACCGCCTTCGGAACATCGGTGAGGGTCTCAATCTGCTTCTCCCCCACCTTCACGATGCGGTCATCAGCCTTCAGAGCGCTCGCCGCCGGGGAACCCTCCACCGTGGAAAGCACCTGCACCTTCTCGGTCACCGCCATCTTCAGCTGGCGCATCGCCGCGACCTTCGCCTGAGTCTGCGAATCAGCCATCTGCGCGCCGGTCGCCGCCGTCGCCTGCTCATGGCTCACGTGCGGGTACAGGGCATCGGTCGGCACCACGAGGCTGCGGTTACCGTCAAACGCCAACCAGCCGTAGAACGCCTCCGCGCCGGACAGCTCCGTGTACGGGCCGCCCGAAACCGACACCGTGGTCATGTTCATCTTGCCGAACGTCTTATAGCTCGGCGCACCCGAGACCTCAATGACGTCCTTCTCCTGGTAGGTTCCGAGCACATCAAAGAGCGGGCCGGGGCCCTCCTTCACATAGGAGCTGGGCAGAACAAAAGCACCAGCCAGCAGGGCGCACGTCGCCACAGCGCTGACCGAACGCAAGTTCACGCGGCGCGGCGCAAAACGCGAACGGCGCTTAGCCGCCTTCTCATTACTCTTCACGCTCGCGGAGGCGGCGTTCGGCTGCTGCTCAGCATCGGGGGTGGACTTAGTCATGGTTTCTACAGTACCGGATAAACCGGCTTTTCAGCACGCGGGCGGGCACTGTGACAACACGCAGGCGGGCACCGTCACCCCGCTAAAAATAGAGCAACCAGGAGGCGTTCACGCTCTGACCCGCACCGCGCTGTGTCAGCACCCGACGGTGACAGCGGCACGAAAAAGCTCCCAAACCCCGACCCCAAAGACAAGCTTGTGAGCCCTTAGCTGATTAACCCGCCTCCACAGAGTCAGCACGGGAAATTCTCAGCAAAAATCGGTAGGCTGGACAGCGAGCGGGCCAGCTACGCCCACCCCCGGATTACGAAAGGCTTCTACATGTCTGAGAACCCCACCGGCGGCGCCTCCAACGAGCGCGACCCCCTCGAAGAATTCATTAAGAAGATGCAGGAGCAGGGCTTCGACCCCTCCGCAGGGGCAACCGGCCAGGGCGGTAAGGGCGCCTCCTCCAACGCGCAGAACCCCTTCGGCGCGCTCTTCGGCGAAGGCGGCCAGAACCCCTTCGGCATCAGCATCGACCCCGAAGACCTGAAGAACATGGGCATGAGCTTCGACCCCGCCATGATGCAGAGCATGTTCGCGCAGGTACAGGCAATGTTCTCCGGCGCGGGCGCATCCGACAGCCCCAGCGGCGTGAACTGGGACAACGTGAAGAACCAGACCCGCCAGATGCTCGCCGCCAAGGGTGAAGACCCCTCCGTACCCGAAAACCTCAAGCGCGCCGTAGAAGACGCGGCGAACCTCGCCGACCTCTGGCTGGACGCAGTGACCACCATTGAACGCCACAACCACCCGGTACAGGCATGGTCCAAGGCAGAATGGGTTGAGCATTCCTTCGACTCCTGGCGCGAAATGGTCGAGCCGGTCGCAGCCGAAGTCACCCAGTCCATGGTCATGCCCGGCGCACCCGAAGACGTACCCGAAGAGATCTCGCAGATTCTCAACAGCGGTTTCTTGAACAACATTGGTTCCGTAATTTTTGGTGCGCAGATGGCACAGGCACTCGCGCAGCTCGCCGGTGAGGTGTACTCCTCCACCGACGTGGGCTTCCCCCTCGCGCCCGGTTCCTCCGCTCTGCTGCCCAACGGCTATCAGCAGCTCGCCGACAGTATCGAGGTGCCCCCGCAGGAGGTCCTGCTCTACCTTGCCGTGCGTGAATCCGCGCTGATCCGCCTGCACAAGGCAAACCCCTGGCTGCGTGAAGACCTGGTCCAGCTTGTGGCGCGCTACGCCCGCGGCATCCGCGTGGACATGAACCGCATGCAGGACGCCGCATCCCAGGTGGACATGAGCAACCCCGACGCCGTACAGGAAGCATTCGAAGGCGGCATGTTCAGCCCCCAGCGCACCGAAGACCAGGAACTGGCGGTACAGCGCCTTGAGGGTCTGCTCGCCCTCATCGAAGGCTGGGTATCCGTCGTCACCGAGGACGCGACCCGCAACCTGCCCAAGGCACCGCAGCTGACCGAAATCATGGCGCGCCGCCGCATCGACGGCGGCCCCAGCGAGCAGGTCTTCGAGAACCTGGTCGGCCTGGAACTGCGCCCGCGCCTGGTGCGTGAGGCACAGCAGTTCTGGCGCTGGTACGAAAACTCCCACGGCATTGAGGCGCGCGACGGCCTCTGGGACACCCCGGAGACCCTGCCCACCCCCGCCGAGCTGGAAGACTTCACCGCATACGATGCGCGCATGAACGAAATCAGCCTGGACGACGTGGACTTCGACTCGGAGCTGCAGAAGCTGCTGGACGGCGGCTTCGGCGACGCACCCGAAGAAAAGTAGAGCAAAGTAAAACTGAGCGGCGAAAGTAAATAGCTGACAGTCGAGCGGGGGTGGCTTGTGAATGTACAAGCCACCCCCGCTCGAATGTTTCGGTGGGTTGGTAGGTTTTTGGGTCTGCTTTAGTCGGCGCTGTTTTCGTCGCGCTCGCTCTCAGCACCTTCGCCCTCCGCACGCGAGCGCCCCAGCGCGTACCCCTCCAGGTAGGCCTGTGCTCGCAGCAGCTGCGGGTAGCGCGCCTCCAGGGCACGGAACGCCGCCGAATGATTCGGCTGCAACAGGTGGCAGAGCTCGTGGTGAATCACCGAATCCAGCACGTACTCGGGCACGCCCTGCAGCTCCGAGGAGATGCGGATCTGTGTGTTCGCGTAGGTTGCCGAGCCCCAGCGCTGACGTTGGTTGCTCACCCAGCGAATCGACAGCTTCTCGAGCCTGCCCGAGGCAACCAGCTCCGGCAGGTTCTTCTGCGCCAGGTGCAGGGCGCGGGAGCGCAGGTACTCGTCCGTGACCGTCAGCTGCGTGGCACGCTCACGGCGCGCGGCACGACGCTGAATGCGCGGCAGCAGGCGGGCAATATGCTCGTCAATCTCCTCGCTCGTGCTCGCGGCGGGAATGAGCAGGCGGTAGGCGGGGTTGCCGTGCTCATCCACACCGTCGCGTTGCATGCTGATGGTGCGGGTGCGGCGCGCCGAGCGGACTAGCTCAATCTGCGGGCGGTCCTCGGTGGCGGGCAGAATTTCACGTTTAAAACGCTGAGCCATAGTCTCCTCTTCCCTTCGACGAACGGCGAGTCTGAGCCGAGCAGGGCTGAGCCGAACGAGCCTGGCTATACGACGAGCCGGCGCTCTCAGCCCTGCGGCGGCGCTTCGCCGGATCAATATCGTCCAGGAAACGCGAGCGCTTACGCTGACCGCGACCGCCCACGGTGCGGGTCATCGTCCAGGTTAGCCACAGGTACTTGCGGGCGCGCGTAATGCCCACGTACAGCAGGCGGCGCTCCTCATCCACCTCGTCCGGGGTGGTCGCAAAAGTGATGGGCATGAGGCCCTCGTTCAGGCCGCACAGGAACACGGCGTCCCACTCCAGGCCCTTAGCCGCATGCAGGGAGGCGAGGGTTACACCGTTGACCTGCGGTGCGTCGTTGAATTCGCTGCGGTGGTTCAGGGTCGCCACGACCTCGTGCATGGTCAAAGGTAGCGGCTCGGGCACGCCCGGGCGCGGGTTCGCGCGGTGCTCCTGAAGCTGCTCTTGGCGGTGCTGCGCCATCATGTCCACCATGTGCACCAGGGCGGCGAGGGACTCCCACTTCTGGCGGGTGGCGCCTCCCGAAAGGGGGCCTTCCTCCTTATAGCCGAGGCCGCCGAGCACATCGCGGGTGTAGCGGGTGACGTCCTCTGTACCGTCCGTGGACTTCGCCGAACCGCGCAGGGCAAGCATCGCCTGCTTGACCTCGGGGCGCTCAAAGAAACGCTCCGCGCCACGCAGCTGGTACGGAATGTGGACGGCAGCCAGCGCAGACTCAATCGCCGCCGACTGCGCGTTCGTGCGGAACAGCACCGCAATCTCCGCAGGCGGCACGCCGTCCTTCTCAATCAGGTCGCGGATATCCTCGGCAATGCCGGCCGCCTCCTGCTCATCGTCGGCATAGCCGAACCACTCCACATCCACGCCGGGGCCGCGCTGAGACATCAACTCCAGCGGCGGCGCCCACGAATGCGGGCTCGAATCCGGATGCGGACGACGCGCCGCCAATAGGCGGTTCGCCAACTCCACCACCTGCGAATGGGAACGGTAGTCGCGGGTCAGCTTCACCGTGTGCGCGCCACGGTACCGGCGCGCAAAATCCAGCAGGTAACGGCTGGTTGCGCCGGTAAAAGAGTAAATCGTCTGGGAGGCATCGCCCACCACGCAAATATCGTCGCGGCCGCCCAGCCACACATCCAGCAGACGTTGCTGCAGCGGGGACACGTCCTGGTACTCGTCCACCACAAAATGGCGGTACTGGTTGCGGACGGTCGCGGCGAGCTTCTCGTCCTCCTCCAACATGGCGATGGTCAGCAGCAGCACGTCCTCAAAGTCGATGAGGTTACGCTCATCCTTCAAATCCTCATACGCCTGGAAAATACGCTGCATATTCTGCGGGGTAACCGCCGAGGGCAGCTGCTTCTCGCTCAGGCGCTGCATGATGGTGTCCGGGGTGAGCAGCTGAACCTTCGCCCACTCAATCAGCGACGCCAAATCACGCAGCAGGGAACGGTCCGTGCTGATGCGCAGACGGTTCGCCGCCTCCGTAATGAGCGCTGCCTTATTCTGCACGATGGACGGGAACGTACCGCCCACCACCTGCGGCCAGAAATACGCCAGCTGACGCAGTGCCGCCGAGTGGAAGGTACGCGCCTGCACGCCGTGCGCACCCAGCTGGTGCAGGCGGGTACGCATCTCCTCCGCCGCGCGCAGGGTGAAGGTCAGGGCGAGTACGCGCGGGCCCTGGTAGCGGCCGATTGCAATACCGTAGGCGATGCGGTGCGTAATCGCGCGGGTCTTACCGGTACCGGCACCCGCCAGCACGCGCATGGGCCCGTCAAGCTCGGTGGCGACCGCACGCTGGTCCGGGTCAAGCCCGGCGAGGATATCGTCTGCGGAGATTATATGCTGAGGCTGCTGAGGTGTGGCGGTCATAATGCTCCATCAGTAAGGCGGGCGGTACGGGCAGACGGCTTACGCTCGCGCGGGCATACGGACATGTGCGTATGCGGGTGCGCGAGGCGGTGATAGCCGGTCTTCCATTGTATTCTCCCAGACTATGTTCTCCTGACCCGCCGCGGCTTCTTAGCTGTTGCTTTCATTCAGGGCGTGAGGAACCCGCCTCTTTTGGAGTGGGCAAGTAGAAGCTCAACAGGCAGCGCAGGCGAGCACGTTTAGGCTTGTCCACAAGTATCTTCACCACTTGGCATAAAGATCCTAAAAACTACTAAACGGCACACATTGGTTTGGTAACCTTAACCCGTGACTTTATCTCCCCTTCAGCTAGCAGCCATTGTCTCCGCCGGAGTGCCCGGGATTTACCCCGTCGGCGCCGAACCGGTCCGCGAAGACAGCGACGACTTCGACTCGGCAATCATCGCCGACTCCACCGGTCGCCGCTGGCGAGTGCGCGCCCCGCGCCGCCCCGACGCCAGCATGCGCCTGGAAGCTGAACACCTCATCCTGCAGTCGTTCAGCCCCGGCCTGCGCGCCCGACTGCCCTTCGCCGTACCCACCGTCGCCGGCACCGTACCCTACGCGGGCGGCAACGTGTTCGTGTACACGCACATCCCCGGCACCATCTACGACGTGGACCAGCTCGCCGAGCTGAGCCGCCGCGAAGTTGCGGCAAACCGCCCCTCCCTGGCGTCCATCATCGCCAAGGACATTGCGACCCTGCACGTGATGCCCGAAGACATTATTTACGAAGCCGATCTGCCCTCCTACTCTTCGGAGCAGATTCGTCTGCGCAAGAACGCCGAGCTGGAGCGTGCCGCCGCAACCGGTAAGGTGCCCGCCGACCTGCTCGCGCACTGGCGTGCTGTGCTCTCCCCCGGACCAATGTGGCAGTTCCGCCCGCGTGTGGTCCACGGCGACATGGGCGCAGAGAACCTCGTACTGCACGTGACTCCTACGGAGGCGCGCATCGTGGAGGTCACCGGCTGGTCCGATGTGCACGTGGGCGACCCCGCGCAGGACTTCGCTTGGCTGTACTCCTGCCAGGACATCGACTTCACCGACGAGGCAATCGAGGTGTACCGCCAGCAGATGCCTCAGCTGCCCGACGCCTACCTGGCGCAGCGCGCGAACTTCTACGCAGAGTTCGCGATCGCCCAGTGGCTCACCCACACCGTGGAGGTCGGCGACCGCGACGGCGCAACCCACGCGGTGTCCATGCTCCTGGACATTCAGGACGACCTGCGTGCCTCCGGCGAACTGCTCGGACAGGAGGAGGTCGGCCCGCTGGTCGGCCCCGCCGAATAGATATTGGCCGGTCCCGCCGAGGAAGCTCATAAGGTAAGTAGCCGCCAGGTTGTTGTCAGCCAGGGTGTCACCTGCCGCATAGGTTTTTCAGTTCAGCTAGGTTTTCGGTTCAGCTAGGTTTTCAGTTCAGCTAGGTTTTCAGTTCAGCCCCGCAGTACTGCACTGCGGGGCTGAACTGTATCTACTGGGTTGTATATCCGCTGGGTTGTATGTCCGCTGCCTCGCACCCGGTGAAACCAGCTCTCCTGACTGTCTGTCAAACCGACGGGATGATGCCTATAAGGGCTAGTGGAGGGGCCTTAGTGGGCTTTTTACCAAAATTTCTTTAAGTGTTTCCCCTCACCTTTTGAGCACCAGTTTTGCATTTTTGTGCATGAATGACTCAGATTAAGGCTGAGACTTGAAGGTGCGCTAAAGGTGCCATTCACAATATTTCCCGGGCACAAATACGCCACAAACCCACATGAACCAACTTTTGACCTCGGGAGTCCACAGAGCCTCAAGTCCACCTTGAACTATGCTCAAAATAGTGCATTTTAGGGTAAAAACTTACCCTGTAGATTTTTTCAAAAACTCCTGGAATACTTTTGCTGTGCCGCGAGAAAACCAGCGGACACACTCCCCATAGCGCACTGACCAGCGCTGATATCGTGGCAGCGATAAATTGGGGAGACAGATTGGACGGGACCCTGACCGGTCATGTCAGACCCGAGCCGGATTCATGCACCGCGCAACCAATCACCGATGGCAGAAATCTATAGAGTTACTTTCGAGGTTGTGTTTGAGAGTAAAGACGCACGCAAACCCCACGGGGCGCCGGCGGCGCGAGTGAGGCCGCGAGAGCGGCAGTCGTTCGGCGCGATTCTTTCCCGGAGCGTGCGAGGGCACGAAGTACCTCTATAGTTCTTCAGCGGCTGAGGACGCCTCATCACCCTAATGCAGTGGGGTGAAGAGGCGTTCTCTGCCATTAACCGCAGAAGTCCACACAGAAAAGCAGCTCACGAGGCGCAATGCCTCCGTGAGCTGCTTTTCTGTATTCGGTTATTGGCTCAAAGCTAACGCGCGAGCGCATGTCTCCGCCGCCTAGCCTTGCCGCTTAGCCTTGCTGCCTAGCCCTTGCGCGCCTCACGAATCACCTTCGCCAGCTGCGCCTCCGTGGGCAGGCCGCCGCGGATCTGGTGGTCCCACACCTCCGCAACGCCCTTGCCGCCCAGGTACACGAACACGGTGCTGATACGCTCCGGGTCCACGCCCATAATGCGGGAGAACGCGATGCGGTACAGGCCCAGCTGGAAACGTCGAGACTGCATGGTCGCCATCTTCGGGCGGGAGCCGCTCTTCCAATCCACTAGGACCCAGCGTTCGCCGTCCTCGTCCTCGGTGCGGAATACCGCGTCGATACGGCCGCGCAGGCTTACGCCCTCGATGTGGGTTTCGACCGGGTACTCGACCGCCCAGATGCGGTCCTTCCACTCGTCGCTACCCCACTCGCTGGTGGCGAAGCGCTCCCAGAGACGCTGGACGGAGGCGTCCAGTTCGCTCTCGGACTCCTCGAAGTCGTCCTCGAAGGTGAACTCGTCCTGTTCCTGCAGGTCAGCCGAATCTGCAGAATCAGAGGAATCTGCTGGCTCAACGGGCGCGCTGGAGGAGGCGACAGCGGAACCAGGCAGGTCAACGCCCACCGTGTCCTCCGCATCGGGTGCCTCCAGCGGGTCGGCGGTCGGCGCCACTCCGAAGTGCTCCTCAATTAGCGCGTGCACCGCCGTACCAATCGTTGCCGCGCGTGAGGGACGCTGAGGCACCGGGCGCATCAGCTGATGCACCGTGCCCTGCGGGTCCTCGCTCAGGCGAATGAACGCGGATGCGGACAGGTGCCCCGGCAGCTGATCGCTCAGCACCGGGTCGGTCTGACCCATCATGAGCAGTAGCAGGTCGGCTTCGCGTTCCCAGTCCACCGCCTGCTGGCGCAGGGATTCGGGAATGGCGGACTCGCCGTGTACAGCGGGTGCGGCGGTTGCGGCGGTTGCAGGATGGCTTGTGCTCTCCCCCGATACATCCCCGCTCTGGTGCAGGTTATCTTCCCCCGCGCCGACGGCGAGCTCCACCGCCAGTGCGGCACGCTCCACCGCCTCGCGACGGCTCGAGGAGTTAATCTCAATCTCACGTTCCAGCTGCTCGTGCTGGCCGCGGCGAAGCACCGCCTCCGTGCCCCGGTTGAGGGCATCGTCAGAAGCCCAACGCCAAATCACGGGGCGCTCCAGCGGGTCAAAAGGCCACATGGCGGTCAGCACCGCACCCATGTTCGGGTTCCTGTCCTCGTAGTTCTTCTGGGCGAACTGGCCGCGCACCTCAATCGGCAGCGCCGCCGCCACCGTGGGCGAGAAACCAGGCTGAGGCGGTTGCGCCTCACGCCATTTCTCCCGCTCGGTGGCTTCGATAATCCATTCGGGCACCGGCAGGTTCAGGCGGGTACAGTTCTCCGCCACCGTGCGTGCTCGTACGGAAGGAGCCGCCAGCTGCCAATCCTGCGCGAGGGCGGGAGCCATGACCTCAACCAGCGCCCACGCGTAGCGTTGCACCTGCTCGGCGTAGGTTGCCCGAGCGTTCGCGCTCGCCTCCGCCTGTACGGGGGTGAGCTCGTCGGCGTCTAGGGGGTAGAGTTCCAGCTCTTCCAGCAGCGCCGCCTCATCGGGGGCAGGCGGCAGGTTCGAGGGATCCACGACCGTACCGTGCACCAGGGTCACCGGCTCCACCAGACGGTACTTCGACTCAGCCAGCTGCTCAGCCCAGCGGCGCACATGGTTCAGGTGCACCTTCTTGCGCTTATCGGCGGGGTTCGGCATCGTGTACGACAGGCCCATACCCACCAGCTGCGGCGCCGCCCAAGGGGTGTCCATTGTCTCTTCGAAACGCATAGAGGGCGCATCTAGACCCACGAACGGGTTGAAGAGCATCTCCAGCAGCTCCTTCCAGAAGGGCTGCACCGGCAGGGGGAGCATAGCGGCGCTCTTCCAGCGGTAGGCGCTCATCGCCAGCAGGTTACGGGCACGGGTCATCGCCACGTACATGAGGCGGCGGTCCTCCATGCCGGCATGCTCGGCGGCATCATCCTTATGCTCGCCCAGGTAGTCTTCCAGGTCCTTCGCCTTCTCGAAGGCGGTAATCTCCTCCGGGGTCTCAAGGATCGAGGGAAGGTACTCGCGGTCGCCACGCAGTGGCCAGGGCAGAGCCGCATTAGCCGACATCTGCCACAGGTTCGGGGTCTGCCCGCCGGTCGCACTACCGCACAGGCCCGGCAGAAGCACATGATCCCATTCAAGGCCCTTCGCGGCGTGCATGGTCATCAGCTGCACCGCGTTCGGGTCAGGTTCCACAGCGCCCAGCGCCAGGCCCTTCTCCTCGTCATCGGCACGTTCAAGCCACGCGAGGAAGCCCATCACGTAGCTCACGCCGCCCGAAGATAGCAGGAAGCGGCGCGCACCCGGGTCGCCTTCCTCCGCGCTCACGCCGTCAGAGCCGGCGTAAATCATCGCGTTAATACGAGGCGCCGACATGCCGTAGGCGGCGGCCACCTCGTGGAAAGCGTCCAGGTTCGCGCGCGAACCCAGCGGGTCGGTACCCGGGCGGACCGCCAGCTCAATATCCAGCAGCATGGTCCGCTCAATCTCGTACAGAAGCGTGCCCAAATCCTCACTCAAACCGGCACGCAGCACGCGCATCTGCTCGGCGAAAGCACGCAGACGCTCCAGCGCCGCCGGGGAGAAACGGCGGCCACGGTACTGCTCACCGTAGAGGGGTTCGCCGTCCGCGCCGTCCTGCGGTAGGTTCTCCACCGCCTCGATCAGGGAGGCGTAGCCGGAGGAATCCTCCACCGCGCCCTTGAGGGTTTCGTCCAGGCGCTCCTGGGCGGCGCGCAGGTGCTCTGCCTGCAGGTTGATAGCAGCAGCGTCGTCGGCGTCTTCAGCCTCGGCGAGCATACGCAACGCCATCTGCTCGCGCAGGGCACGCTCACGCTCACGCACCAGCGACTGAGCCCAATCACCCAGCGCCAACATATCCGCCGCGCCCAAACGCCAACGCGCACCCGTCAGCAGGCGCGCCAGAGCATCCGAACGGTTCGGATCAGCCAGCACACGTAACGCCGACACCAAATCCACAACCTCCGGTTGGGAAAGCAAACCGCCCAAACCCACCTGCTGCACCGGAATACCCAGACGCTCGCACTCCACACGAATCGGGTCCAGCTGACCGTGCACACGCGCCAACACCGCAATCTCAGGCATCTTCAAACGCGGATGCACAGAACCATCACCGGAACGATGCGCCGCGTAGGCGCGCTCATACTCGCGCACCGCCTGGGTACGCATCGCCGCAATACGCTCAGCGATAGCCACAGCCTCCTCGCGGTCAGAGTCGTGGTACGTCAAATCAACGCGCCCCACCATGCCCGCGGCAGCCTGCTCAAAGGCGGGTGAGCCCGGCTCCCCCACCAGAGCGCAGCGCGGGCGCAGGTCAGGAACCTGAGCGGCGGTAATATCGCCGTCGGCGGCACGCACCCACTCGGGAACCTCCTTCAGCTTCTCCGCCACGTGGTTCGCCGCGTTCAGCACCGAAATGTCGTTACGCCACGCGATGGACAGGAACAGCGGTTGCACATGCTTAGTCGGGAAATGACGGTAGAAGCTGAACATCTGACCGTCCGAAGCACCACGGAAACCGTAAATCGACTGCTTCGGGTCGCCCACAGCCATCACCGGATGCGCCGGAATACCCGCCGCCTCATCGGCACCGTAAATCGAGGAGAACAAGCTCATCTGCGCGTGCGAAGTGTCCTGGAACTCGTCCAGCAGAACCACCTTGAAGCGGGCACGCTCACCCTCGCGAATCGCCGGGTCAGCCTCCGCAATGCGGGCGGCAAAACGCATCAGGTCACCGAAATCCAGCACCTGCATGCGCGACTTCACGCGGGCGTAGCTGATCGCCATACGCGCGTACACTCGGCGGTTCCGCAGCAGACGCTGAACCTTCAGAATGTCCTTCTCAGTCTTCGTCTCGCGGCGCGGATCGGGCACCGCCGCATACGCCGCCAACTGCTCGGTGCAGAAGTCAATAACCTGTTGCGGCTCCACCAGGTGCTCCGCGCACTCGTCAGAAAGCTGCAGCATCTGGTTAATCATGGTCGCCGCAGAGACCGGCACGCCGTCCTTATCGAGGGGAAGCTCCCCCTCCCAGTACTGCACAATCTGCGCGGCAAGCTGCCACTTCTGCGCATCGCCAAGCATCTGCGCGTCCTGCTCCACGCCCAGGCGCAGACCGTACTCCTTGACGAGGTTATTCGCGTAAGAGTGGTAGGTGAGCACGGTCGGGTCAGCGATGCCCTCGCGCAGCTCCTCATCGCTCGGGGCGACGCGGCGGCTACGGCGCAGCGTGTTCAGGCCCGCACGCATACGGCTGCGCAACTCGGTTGCCGCCTTGCGGGTGAAGGTCACGCCAAGCACCTCTTCAGGGCGCACAAAACCGTTATCGACCAGCCAAATCACGCGGTCAACCATGGTCGCGGTCTTACCCGAACCGGCGCCCGCAATGACGAGGGTCGGGGCGGGGCCCGCCTCAATCATGCGGACCTGCTCGGGGGTCGGCTTCTTACCGTCGGCGCCGTTGAGCATCTCGGCAATGTCGAGGGCGCTACGGTAGTCGGCAGGCTTCAGCGCGGGGTCATTCGCGGCGGATTCAGCAGAGAAGAGCACGCCATTGGGCAGCTGCCAGCTATTGTGCTCGCACCACTGGGCGGGGGTGAGCATGCCGGCGCCGGGGGCAGAACCGGGGTTAGTAGCGCTATACATATCAGCGCCGTATGCGCCAGAGTCAGTCATGATTCCTCTTCCTCATGGATCATTCTCATGGGAGGTTCGGGGTGAGTGATATCAAAAGTAAACGTAGGGTACGCAGCTACTAGGGCTGCGTCACCTGACGGCCGCGCGTACAAATCGGGCAGATCTCCGGCAGACGGCACCCATAGCCGCCCTCACGGTGACGAGCCTGCACCTGCGAGCCAGCAATCAGCTCCGCGGCGTGCTGCACCAGCTCAGCCGCCCACGAATCGTGCTCAGTCAGGGCCGGCTGAACCTGCAGGCGAGTCTTGCTCTCGTCGTTCACGCCTGAGGCGCCCAACTGCACGAGCGCCGCGCCTGCGGAATGTCCCGTGTAGCCGGTGTACTCCAGCTCCTGGGGGCGGGCATCCGGTAGCGGTTCACCCGTCTCCAGGGCGGCGGCTTCGGCGCGGTAGCGCTCCTCCAGCTGCTCGCCCGCGCCAGCCTCCACCGCAATCTGGTAGGCGGCAAGCTGCGGATGCGTCTCCATCTCCGAGCCGGTCGGCTTAGACTTACCAGTTTTCAGGTCAACAATGGCGTAGCGGCGGGTACCGTCCTCCGCCGGGGCGGTACCCTCGAGGCGGTCCACACGGCCGGTGAGCAGCGCATCCAGCTCGCCGATCTCACCGGCGGGGTCGAAGGGCACGGGCACACGCACCGCGAAGGAACCTTCAACACCGAGGTTCTGCCAGCCGGCGTCGCCCATGTGCTGACGGTAGTAGTAGCTCAGGCGCAGAATCATGCGCTTGGCGCGCTCGTAGAGGGCGTAGGATTCCCAGGGCACGCGCTCGCGGTACTCTTCATCGGTCTCATCGTCCTTGCGGGCGGGCACGCCGAGGGAGCTAATGCGCTCGTCGAGGGCGGTTTGGAGCTCTTCGAGGGTGCCGGTCGGGTACTCCTCGGCGATGGCGTGAACGAGCGTACCGAGGGAGCGGGACAGGTCGGTTTGGGCTTCCGCGCGGGCGGCGGAAACCAGCCAGTCCAGCGGGGAGCTGTGGATGGTTTCCAGGCGCGAAGGCGAAAGCGTAATCGTGCGGCGGCCGGGCTTTTCAGCCTGTTCTTCGCCGTGTTCTTCGCCGCCTTCACCGTGGTTTTCGTCCAGCTCAGCGTGGTCTGTCAGGCGGTGCGCAAAGAGCAGCTCCGTGCTAGAAAGCGGCAGCAGACCCCACCACTCGTCGGGTGCGGCGCCGGGCGCCTGATCGTTCGCCAGGCGCGCCAGAGTGCGGGAGGCGGCATCGAGTCGGTACGCGGAAGCCTCCGGGGTGAGTTCCTCTTCCTCCGGCGCGTTGTGCCTCGGCGCGCCGTCCTGAGCGTCTTCGGCGCGCATCGCGTTCAGCGATTCCTCAACGAGGGTGCGGCGAAGCTCCGCCACGAGGGAACGCAGGGTCGCGGGGCGGCGCACGCGGGTGATGGGCACGTCCGTGGAGTCGCCGACCGCGTCGGTGGGCAGCACGAAGTCGAAGAACTCGCCGGGTGCCTGATCGTCGTTGCGCACGGCGGTGAGCACGAGGCGGGTGCTAGCTCGGGTGGCGGCGACGGCGAACATGCGCAGCTCGTCGTGGCGGGTGTCGCGCACGCGTTCGGGGTAGCTACGGATGCGGGCGGGCGGCACAGGTTGCTTGCCCTCCCCCGCCTGCTGTTCTGCTTGCTGGGCGCGCTGGCGGAGGCGCGCATCGCACAGATCAACGAGGTCGCCGGTGCTCAGCAGGGAGCCGCGCACGGTGGTGTTGGGCCAGGTGCCTTCCTGCAGGCCGCATACATATACGGTGCGCCAGGACTGACCGGCGGCAAGCGCGGGGGTGAGAATCTCGACCGCGTCTTGGCGTACGCCGCGGGCGGCGAGGGTGTCCATGGGTAGGTCCTGTGCGTCGATGAAGTCGAGGAACTGCTCGGCACCGGCGCCGCGCATCTGCTCGTCGAATCGGTCGGCGGCTTCGAAGAGGCCGATCATGGCGTCGAGGTTTCGGTGGGCTGCGTCGGCGTCGGGGCCTGCGCCGCGCGACTGGGCGACCCAGGTTTTTTCGAGGCCGCTGGCTTCCCAGAGCGCCCAGAGCACTTCGGTGCTGGTGGATTCGGGGCGGGCGAGTGCTTTACGTCCGGCGGAGAGCACGGCCGCGATGCGGTGCACGGCGCGTCCTACGCCCTCTTCGGGGAGGGTTTCGGGGTGTAGCAGGGCACCGAGGAGCAGGTCGTCGCTGGGACGGTGGCCGCCGCTTTGCAGTTCGATGGATCGTAGCTGCTGGCGGAGTCGTCGCACGTCCATGCTGGATGCGCCACCGAGCCGGGAGGTGAGCAGGGTGATGGCGCTCTGCGCGCCGCCGAGGGGGTTGGCGCGGCTTTCTTCGGCGATGACGTCGTCTAGGCTTCGGCGCATGAGCTCTTCAGCTTCGGTGGCGCTGAGGGTTTCGTAGCCGCCACGCTCCGCCGCCTCCGTACCTTCTGCAACGGGCATGTGCACGGCAGGGTTGAGTGCCTTCTCGCCGCGCTTGCGGGCGTAGACGAGCAGGCTGAGCGCGTCCAGGAAGGGGCGTACGGCGGGCTCGTCGCGCACCGGCACGAGCGCCGCGGAGGTACGCGAGGGAATACCGTTCGAGGAGAGCACGCGGCGGATGCGCGCCACGTCCGCGCTGCTACGCACGATGATGGCGGACTCGCGGTAGGGGTGGTTGCCGTAGATGCGTTCTTCGAGCAGCATTTGGGCGATGAGGTTCGCCTCGTCCTGAGAGCTGGAGAGCGCATACTTATACACGCCGGCGGGTGCGGTGCGGTAGTGCGCGGGGTCGAGGATTTTGCCGTCGGCGCCCAGGTGCAGCAGCGGTTCGTCTGCGGCGCCCCAGGTGAGGGCTTCGTCGGCGGGGGTGGTGTTGATGCGTCCAAAGGTTGCGGGCGCACTGTTCTTTGCGCCTCCCTGCACACCATTCTTCGCCCTATCCTGTTCAGCGGTGAGCGGCACGAATCGGGTGTAGCGCGGCAGGCGGCGGCGAATATCCGCCACGAGCGGCATCATGAGTGCGGGCAGGCGGTACGAGGTGGTGAGCGTGCGGGTGCGCATGCTGGGGAAGCTTGTCTGCAGGGTGGTGACGAGGTCGGGGCGGGCGCCTCGGAAGCCCTGGACGACGGCTTCGTCGCTGTAGGTCATGACAACCTGGGGGCCTTCAGCGAAGAGGTCGGGGTGGGTTTCGGTCAGGTGCGCGGCGTCTGCGGGGGCGACTTCTGCGGCGATGAGGCGCAGCAGTCGGTAGATAGAGGGGCTGAGTTCCTGCACGTCGTCGATGAGGATCAGGTCGTAGCGGCGGCGTTCTTCGGCGAGGAATTCGGGGGCGCGCAGTAGCAGCCGGCAGGCGTCGTTGATGAGTACTGCCGGGTCGTAGGCGTTTTTGGCGCGGAGGGCTCGCACGGCACGGTATTCGGTGTGCAGTTGGGCGAGGGCGTGCCAGGCGGGCTGGTTGTGTTCGGTGGCGAGGGCGTGTACGTCTTCGGCGGTGAGGTCGTATTCTGCCATGCGGTCGAAGAAGTCGCGGATTTCGTGGCGGAATCCGCGGGTTGCGAGGGCGTCGCGGAGTACGTCGGGCCAGGCGGGTCCGGGGGCGATGCCTTCGGCGTGGTTGGCGAGTAGTTCGCCGATGATGACGTCCTGCTCGGGGCCGGAGAGGAGTTTGAGGTTGCCTTCTACGCCGCTGAGTAGCCCGCGGGTTTGGGCTCGTTTGAGCAGGTCGAAGGCGTATGCGGCCCAGGCGCGGGTGGGTGCTACGGAGAGGCTGCGGTCGCTGGATGCGGCGATGGTGTCTCGCATGCGGGTTGCGGCGGTGCGGGTGGGTGCGAGGATGAGCAGGCGGGCGGGGTCGTTTCCGTCGGCGAGGTAGCGCAGGGCGCGTTCGGTGAGGTGGTGGGTTTTACCGGTTCCGGGGATGCCGGTGAGAAGTTGGGTTGTCATGGTTTCAGTCTATCGGGTGGGCGGCGGGTACGCCCCGCCGCCCGTCATAAAATATTTCAATAATATCTACAAATATCAAAGAATAAATGTATCTAATTTCAACACCCCCCCAAAAAGAACACCCATTTGAAATATAACAACTTTATCCACAATCATGCGCCGCATGATATAACTGTGAACAAAATTTAAGGGAGCGCAATAAAACCTAATTAAATACTTTACAGTTTCAATACATGTTGAGACACAGGATTGTCTGCATATTTAATATAATCATATAAGCAAATAATTTTCGAATAGACCGACCCATACTTCTCCAATTTATCCTTATTTTCTGATATAAATTTAAATAAATCAGCTTCGGAAATCTTTGATTCATCCATCTTGAGAATTATACTTCCCATATGCCCAACCGTCACGCTCTTCTCTTTGCCAGAATTATCTTTATATTTATGAGCGCCAAGATTTACAACTTGATTGATACTCTGATATTCTCCATTCAACAGAGCAGGAACGTGAATATGCGAAGATTTAATCTTCTCTACTGTTACCTTTTTAACTTCCACAGACAGCATGTTAGCCTCTTCGGTCGATATATTAGATTTAAAATCCTGCAACGAAATCTTTTTAAGATAACGATGTATCGGCAACCACTTACCACTGTTCGGTGTTAAAAAATGCCTTATATATCCATAGACATTCCAGCTAGAGTCCTGACCCAACATAAATTTATCTCGGACAACATCCGCACGCATTGTCTGGAAGCCAGGCCCCAAGCCTATATTCTGTGGATCACTAAAAGTCAACCCAGCAATAAGCTTTTCGCCGTTTCCTTTATTAACTTCCTCCACAATTTCATCTATAGGCCTCAAAAGAATACTACTTATTTTTTGAGGATCACTAAAAGTGTCGTACAGATGTTCCACAAAGAATTTCATAGTTTTAGCTGGAACCTGCAATTTCACATCATTTGCCAAAACATCAAATAGATCAAGATAATTATTTAGATAAACCTTCTGTGCTTTAAATATAATTCCATCAAGAGAGATTTCACACGGTTCAATCCTTGGATACGAGTCACCCCGAGGCCTATCAACAATATACATACGGCTAGAAAATGAATTATACTTTTCTTGATTTCCCCCAATGCAATCAACAATGCCTCGGATAATCTCTTGAATATTTTTATCACTAAGGCTGTACCCTAGGAATACAATCGGGTTTTCAGCAAAAATTGTAAGAATTTTTGCATGCAAGTATTTATCATGCGCTTTAAATCTATCGTAGTCACTTTTAGTCAAAACAATTGAATTCGGAACATTTATATCTCCATGAATTTTATAAATTTCACCGACACCCTGAGTGTGGGACAGAATAAGGTCATCCTGCCCCACAAAAACATCATATTCCAGAAGTTTTTCAATCAAAGAATCATAGTTAGTTGTAATTAGGCACGGAGAATTAATTTTCTGGAATAATTCAAGCTCATCAGACAAAACTTTTTGCGTCTCATACCCTAAGGCAGTTTCAGGAAAATCTCCATTCAAAATATCAGGAAAGGACAAATCCTGACTAAGGACATGACATGCAACTTGTTTTAATGGGCCATAGTCTCCAGCTGCAATTTTTCGGTTTTCATTATCCCCGTAGATATACGAATACCTATCAGAATTCCACCATAAATTTTTAATATCATCTGCCATTTTTTCAGCGTAACCCGGCAAATCTGGTGGAGTTACCTTGGGGTCAATATATTTCTCTTGCGGATATGAATCCCCTAAAGTTGCCCGAATCTTCTCTAACAGCTCACCCCAGGAAGGGGAAGCTAGATATCGTTTTGAAAAACCAGAACCCACGAAAAGGTACGGAGGGTTTTGCCCTTCAAAAGCATTTTTGAGATCTTCTTTAAAAGACATCTTAAATCCTATCCAATATCTTCAAAGTAACAACGCTGTTCACGAGAATATTTCAGGAATCCTCGTACATTTTGAACGACTTCCTCGTTGAGATGGTCATCCTTGATAATTATAAGCTCTTGGAGTGCTCTTCGATACTAGTCAGGCCGAATCTAGCGTCCCACGATGAATAAATAGCGGTGCCAGAGCCTAGACAGAGATTCCATAGCCCAGCTAGGGGTCACCTGAGCTAATTGATGGCCATCGTCCATGACTTACGTACGGATATTAGCGTTGCTTCCGAACAGGTTATATAGCAGGAGAAAGAACCGTTTCTCGCTTATCCACAGCCGCGTGACCACCGGGCGCGCGCCTCCTTCTCTGCTGGGTTAGTCTTATAGCATGACCTGGATGAACGGCCTGCGCGCCACTTTTGACCTTGAAACCACCGGTGTGGACGTCACCACCGCCCGCATCGTGACTGCTTCCCTGATCCTGCTGGACCCTCAGGGTAATGTGGTGCGCCGTGGCGAGTGGCTGGCCGACCCCGGCGTTGAGATCCCCGCCGGTGCCGCCGCCGTGCACGGCATCACCACCGAGTACGCGCGTGAGCACGGCCGTCCCGCCCGCGAGGTCGTGTGGGAGCTAGCCGGCGCGATTGGTGCGCTGAACCTTGACGGTGTGCCGATTATTGCGTTCAATGCCGCCTACGATTTCTCGGTGCTGCACCACGAGATGCTGCGCCACAATATTGCCAATGGTGAGCTGCCGCCGGGTGTGGTGCTCGACCCGTACGTTCTGCATAAGCACGTGATTCCGCGTAAGCGCGGCAAGCGCACCCTTGAGGTTCTTGCCGCCGAGTACGGTGTCTCCCTGGAGAACGCCCACACCTCCGCTGATGATGCCCTGGCGGCGGAGCGTCTGCTGGTGAAGCTGACCGAGCAGTTCCCCGAGGTCCTCAACGTGGATGCGCGCCAGCTGCACGAGCAGCAGATTCAGTGGGCGGCGGAGCAGGCGGCGAGCTTCCAGGCGTGGTTGCGTACGCAGCCGGGTAAGGAATCTGAGGTTATTGACGGCCGCTGGCCTGTGCGCCGATAAAACTGCGCCGCTAAAAACCTAGGCAGCATCCCCAAACACTTCTCCTTTGCTGACGGGCTGACACTATCCCCGTTTGGGCTTCTCCCCTATGCTAGATAAGGAACCACACCTACACGAATAGCACGTGAATAGCACGACCCGGAAGGCCTCTCATGGATGATCAGCCCCGCACTACCGAGCCGTACCCTGACACTAATACGCGCAGTATTTATCTGGGGTCTACCCGTCTGGCTCATGAGCATTTGGTGGCGCAGTCGCAGGTGGTGCTCCGCCTGGGCCGCATCCTGATGAAGTCGGGTGCGAGCGCATACCGTATTAAGGCGTCGATGGCGCGTTTGGCGAAGGCTGTGGGGTTGAAGGAGCATCACGCGCAGGTGACCTTCACCGAAATTTCGACGTCTTCGTACACGGAGGGTAATTTCCGTACCGAGGTGGCTGAGCAGCGCACGATGGGTATTAACGCTCATAAGCTGGATCAGTTGGGTAAGTTCATTTCTGAGCTTCCTGAAAAGATTACTCCGGCGGAGGCGAATGCTGAGCTTGACCTTATTGATTCGGCGAAGCCTCTGTACACCCGCTGGATGTTGGCGCTGGCGTCGGCGGTGGCGTGTGCCGGGTTCGCGTTCTTGAACCGTGGCGGTCTGGTGGAGTGCACGGTGGTGTTCTTCGCGGCGGGTGCCGGCCAGTTTTTGCGTTCGACCCTGCTCAAGCGCGGGGTGAGCCATTTGGCAACGTGGATGGCGTGCGGCTTCCTGGCGGCGGGCCTGTACATTGCGCTTGTTAATGTGCTGGTCGCGGCGGGTTGGATTAGCCCGAACCACATGATTGGTTTTATTTCGTCGGTACTGTTCTTGGTGCCCGGTTTCCCCATGGTGACGGGCATGCTCGATATTTCCCGCATGGACTTTTTGGCGGGTATTTCGCGTCTAACCTATGTGGGTTTGTTGTTGCTGAGTGCGTCGTTTGCGGTGTGGGTTTTGGGTTCGCTCTTCCACCTGCCGTTGGCGGCTCCTGCGCCTCTTAACCTTGACCCGACCCTGTATTTGGTGTTGCAGGTGCTTTCCTCGGGTGTTGCGGCGGCTGGCTTCGCGATGCTTTTTGCCGCTTCCCCGGTGGCGTGTGTGTGGGGCGGCGTGATTGCGGCGGTGGCGAACCCCATCCGTATTCATATGGTGGAGGCGGGTATGCCCGCGCATATGGCAGCGACGATTGCCGTGTTTGGTGTGGGTATTTTGGCTGAGATTGTGGCGCCGCTGCATCAGCGCAAGTACACGCGTATTTCCCTGTCGGTTCCGGCGGTGGTGACGATGGTTCCGGGTGTTCCGTTCTACCGTTCGATGTCGCATTTTGCTAGCGGTGACATGTACTCGGCGGCGAGCGGTTTCGTGCAGTCCCTGCTGATTTTCATGGCGTTGGGTATGGGCCTGGCGTTTGTGCGTCTGCTCTTTGATAAGAACTGGCTGTTCGATCAGGACACTCAGGTGCTCAACCGTCTGGACACTGACCGGCACCTGCGTTAGCGCGTTGCGCATCCTCTCTGTTCCCTAACTTGTCTGTTGTGTTTTATCGTCACCTTTCGGTACGTTCAGGTGCTTGTCACCTGCGGTTCATCTGTAGCGCCTATGATGGTTAGGGTACGGGACGTTAGTAACGTGCGGGCTCTGTCGCCTGCCGTGCGTCGTCCCTTGTAATTCTTTAGTTCGCCGTCTCGTTTGAAAGGCACCGATACGATGACTTCCTCTTCTACTCACCCGCTGCATCATGAAACCAGTGAGAAGCTTTTTGAGCGTTCTCGCGCGGTGATTCCCGGTGGTGTGAATTCCCCGGTGCGCGCCTTCAATTCTGTGGGCGGCACTCCTGCGTTTGCGGCGAAGGCTAAGGGCGCGTACCTGTACGATGCGGACGGCAACGAGTACGTTGACCTGGTCTGCTCGTGGGGTCCGTCGATTCTGGGTCACGCGCATCCGCAGGTGGTTGAGGCTGTTCAGCAGGCGGCTGAGCGCGGCCTGTCGTTTGGTGCGGCGAGCGCGCCGGAGGCTGAGCTGGCTGAGCTGGTGGTCAACCGTATTAACGCGGTGATTCCTGGCGCTATTGATCAGGTGCGTATGGTGTCGACCGGTACTGAGGCGACCATGACTGCGATTCGTCTGGCGCGTGGTGTGACCGGTCGCGACAAGATTATTAAGTTTGCGGGCTGCTACCACGGTCACGTGGATGCGCTGCTCTCTGAGGCTGGTTCGGGTGTGGCTACTTTGGCGTTGCCGGGTTCTGCTGGCGTGACTGCCGCAACCGCCGCTGAGACCATCGTTCTGCCCTATAACGACCTGGACGCTGTACGTGAGGCGTTCGCGAACCATGAGGGTCAGATTGCCGCAATTATTACTGAGGCGGCGCCCTGCAACATGGGCGTGGTGACCCCCGAGCCCGGTTTCAACCGTGGCCTGCACGAGATTGCTCACGCGAACGGTGCGCTTGTCATTTTTGATGAGGTGCTGACCGGTTTCCGTGTGTCTTCGGCTGGTTACTGGGGTTACGCGGCTCCCGAGGATGGCGGCTGGGGTCCCGATATTTTCACGTTCGGCAAGGTCATTGGTGGCGGTATGCCCATCGCGGCGCTGGCCGGTAAGCGTGAGGTCATGGAGCACCTGGCGCCGGTCGGCCCGGTCTACCAGGCGGGTACCCTCTCCGGTAACCCGCTGTCGGTTGCGGCGGGTATTACGACCCTGACCCTGGCTGATGCCGCGGTCTACGCGCATCTGGATTCGCGTAGCGCCCAGCTGCAGCAGGCTCTGACCGAGGCGTTCAACGCCGCCGGTGTGGACCACTCCATCCAGAGCGCCGGTAACCTCTTCTCGGTCGCGTTTGGCACCTCCGAGGCGGGCGTGCACAACTACGCCGACATCAAGGCGTCGGCAACCAGCCGCTACAACGCGTTCTTCCACTCCATGCTCGAATCCGGCGTGTACCTGCCGCCGAGCGCATTCGAGGCATGGTTCGTTTCTGCCGCCCACAATGATGAGGCTATGGACCGTATCATCTCGGCTCTTCCGGCTGCCGCAGCTGCTGCCGCATCCGCGTAAGGGTTCGAGAGACGTAAGGAGGTGAGCCGCTCATGGATCTGAGCGCTCTGGGACTGCCTATGGAGCAGCTACGCGACGTGTGGCTGATCGCCTTCATGGTGTACCTGGGCTTGTGCCTGCTGGTGGATATCGCCTACCCGGTGCCCATCAAGAAGGAGAAGGCAGCCGAACTGTACCTTGAGGTGTCCGGCTCGCCCGTTGATGAGGCGCGCCGCGCCACCGCGGAACGCACCGCGATGGGTGCGCCGCTGAGCTCCTCCCGCAAGGGTAGCGCCACGAAGAAGGCGAAGAAGAAGCTGGATTCTATTGAGGGCGCCGGCGTGTTTAGCGGCTGGTTCCACGTGGTCATGTACCTGTGGGGCTGGATTGTGGCGGTCTCTATCTTCACCCTGTACTGGGATATCGTGTACGACGGTGTTGTACTACCGGCGCTGATTCTGCCGTTCCTCATGGTGTACCTGGGTGCGCGTATTGGCCGCCGTCAGTGGCGTGCAGTTCGCGGATACAGCAAGGACGACCGTGTGCTGGGCATGCCGCGCATCTACTCGGCGACGCTGGGTAAGCTGAGCGCACCGTTCCGTGTGCGCGGCACGGTGCCGGGTGTAGAGCCGATCCGTGACGACCGCACCGCCTACTGGATCCTCGGCGGTATTGCGTTCCTGCTCGCCTCGGTCTTCCTGGTTTCGTTGGCGGGCTGGAGCATTGACGAGGATTGGGAAGCGATCTATATCGGTCACGCATCCTGGTTCTTGCTGGCGGCGGGCGTTCTGCTGATTATCATATTGCTGATGCGTAGCCGCGATTACGTGCTGTACAACCCGGATTCGTTCCAGGCTGGGCGTCTGCTCCTTCCGGCGAAGTCCCGCCCCTACTCTGAGGTTCGCGCATTCCGTGTGTACCCGAAGAACCCGGACGCTATCAAGCTGAACCCGAAGGACGCGAGCCAGTGGACGCTGGAGATTCTGCTCCCCGGCGGCCGCAAGCACGACTATTCGCTGAATGAGCACCAGATTGATTGTTTGGTGGCGCAGATTGCGTTCAATATTGAGCAGGGACGCTGGGCGCAGCTGGATTCGCCGGCGGACCGCGAAATGTTGGCGAAGTACTTCGTGGACGGCCGCGTAATCTGCACGACCATGGGGTATAAGCCTGCCGGTAAGCATGCGGAGGAGGCGGCACGCCGCGCGTCCTTCCAGAAGGCGCAGTACAAGTAGGCGGACTGCTCTTAACCGCTCTTATACCGCGAGAAGCCACATGTGTTTCGAGAAGCCACGTTTTATGCTGCTTTTCGAAACACATGTGGCTTCTCAGCACCGTAGACACACCATCACCGATACCCGTAGAGAGGACAATTCATGGACCTTGCAGCCCTGGGCCTGCCCATGGAGCAGGTGCGCAACGTATGGCTGGTGGCGTTCTTCATCTACCTGGCGTGCTGCCTGCTGGTGGAGGTCGCCTACCCGACGCTCATTGGCGCCTCGCGAGCACGCGAAGTCTACACCTCGGTGATGGGTTCCCCCGTCGAGGATGTGAAGGAGGCAATTACAGAGCTCGCGGATGCTGGCACTCACCTCACGCCCGAGCAGGAAGAAGCGGCATTCCGCAGGGCTGAAGCCCAACTGGAAAGCATTAAGGGCTCGAACATCATTATGGATTTCGGGCATATCCTCGTGTACGGCTGGGCGTGTGTCATCGTCTATTCGACGTTCGTTCTGTACTGGGATATGGCGTACGACGGGATCCTGATTCCGGGACTGCTTCTGCCGTTCCTCATGGTGTATTGGGCGGCGCGCTGGGGTCGCCGCGGCTGGCGGGTCGCACGCGGTTTCAGTCCGAACGAACGTCACCTGGGCATGCCCGCTATCTATACGAGGACGCTGGGTCGGCTGAGTGCCCCGTTCCGCGGCACGGTCGCCATGCCCAGTAGTGAGCCCATTCAGGTTGATTGGAAGGGGCAGGGAATTTTCCTCTTTGTGGCTCTTCCTGTTGGTGGTTTCTTCCTGCTCTGCTACCTGCATTCGCTCGCGAACACCGAGCTACTCGAGTATGTGCCCACCTATATCGGTAAGACGTCAATAGCGTTTCTTGTTGTCTACGCGTTGGCTATTCCGTACCTGTGGTGTACGGTGCGTTCGTACTACCAGTTCACGCCAACCGTGGTGAAGCGCGGGCGGTTTTTCCGTTCGCCTAAGGTCTACCAGTACTCCGATATTGAGCGGTTCAAGGTTTACCCCTGGTACACGGGCGATCCCGAGCACATAGATCCCGATGAGCAGATGCCCAGCGATTGGCGTCTTGCCGTCACCTTCTCCAATGGTGCCCAGCAGATTTTTGGGTTTGGGGATTACCGCATTGATTGTTTGGTGGCGCATATTGCGTTCAACATTGAGCAGGGACGCTGGGCGGATGTGGATTCCCCGGCAGACCGCGAGAGGCTGCCCCTGTATTTTGTGGAGGGGCGCGCCATCTGCCTCACGTTGGGCTACAAACCGACAAACGAGCTGACGAAGAAGGCGGCGCGTATCGCATCCTTCCGCGCAGTGAATTAGTGCCCAGCGAGAAGCCACACATCATCACCGATCATCATCACCGACAACCCCGTAGAGAGGACAACTCATGGAGCTAAGCGCTTTGGGGATACCCCTAGAGCCGGTACGCTACATATGGCTCATCGCCTTTATCGTTTACATAGGGTTATGCGTAGTGCCCGCTATCACCCATCCGGCAACCATCACCACGGAGAAAGCAAAAGAGCTCTACATCGCCCGTTACGGCTCTCCCGTCAACAAGGCGATGAGGTATGCCGAACGTCGCTCCCTGGAGGGTAACCCGCTGCCAAAACATAAACTGCGCTCTAACCTCACCCGTGCCCGCAAAGAAATCGATAGCGTCTACGGTATCTCCTCGATTGAGGCTTGGTTCCACGTGCTCATGTATGTGTGGGCATGCCTTGTCGCACGGTCCATCTTTCGTCTGTACACAGATATTGCCCATAATGGCATTCTGCTACCGGCTCTGTTGTTGCCGTTCTACATGGTGTTCGTGGGTGCACGTTCGGGTCGCCGCACCTGGCGCAAAGCCCGAAGCATCGATACGGATGACACGACAGCCGGGTTGCCTCAAATCTATAGCGCAGCATTGATGCGTCTCAACCTTTTTGCTGTGCCGAATGGGGCTCATCCTCAAGCTAAACCGGTTCGGGCAAAGAATGATTTCTACGTTGAAACCCACTTTGTGTTGGTTGTGGCTCTCATCGTCTTCTTCTATTCGCTTGTCGGTTGGACAGTTCTAGGTGTCCAGCCAATGCCCATTGGAGGAGCTTCCATAACCCTGGCAATTGTTACCACCGTAACTGCAGTAACTCGGTGGTTTCATATGAGGCGGTACTTGCTGTTCAACCCCGATTCGTTCTACGTCGGGCGGCTTTTCCTGCCCGCGAAGAAGTACAGTTACCCCGACATTGAGGAGTTCTGCGTCTTCCCGAAGAACCCCGAACAGATCAAGCCAACCTTCTACGAGCCCTCGCAATGGCAGATAGAGATCAAGGTGCCGTCCAAGATTCCGCCGCACCTCGCTCAGCGCATGCCGTGGCTGCGCAGGCATATTGTGGCGGTGCACGATGAGCGCGTCGTCTGCCTGACCTCCCAGATTGCGTTCTACCTGGAGCAGGAACGCTGGGCGGACCTGCGCTCCCCCGCCGACCGCGAAAAGCTCGCGGAATACTTCACCAACGGCAACATTGTGTGCACCTCCCTCGGGTACAAACCTATCAACGAAGAACAACCATAAACGGCGAAAAGCCACATGTGTTTCGAGAAGCCACCAAAGACGTGGCTTTTCGAAACACATGTGGCTTCTCGGCATTAATGAGGGAGGGAGGGGGTTAGGCGTCCAGCTCGCGGAGCCAGCGTGCCGCCTCCGTACCGTAATAAGTCAGGATGACGTCCGCACCGGCACGATGAATCGAACGCAGCGACTCCAACACCACAGCCTTACGGTCAATCCAGCCGTTCGCAGCAGCAGCCTCAATCATCGCGTACTCACCCGACACCTGATACGCCGCCACCGGCACCGGCGAAAATTCCGCCACCTCACGCACAATATCCAGGTAGCTGCCGGCGGGCTTCACCATGACCATGTCGGCGCCCTCCTCCAGGTCGGCGCGCACCTCCAGCAGCGACTCGCGGCGGTTCGCCGGGTCCTGCTGGTAGGTCTTACGGTCGCCCTTGAAGGTCGACTCTACCGCGTCACGGAACGGCCCGAAGAACGCAGAAGCGTACTTCGCCGAATACGCCAGAATCGACACATCCTCAAAGCCGGCCTCGTCCAGGGCGGCGCGCATCGCCGCGATCTGGCCGTCCATCATGCCCGACGGGGACACCGTGTGCGCACCCGCACGCGCCTGTGAAACCGCCATCTTGCAGTACAGCTCCACGGTCTCGTCATTATCCACCACGAGGGTGCCGTGGCCGTCATCGACCAGCACGCCGCAGTGGCCGTGGCTCGTAAACTCGTCCAGGCAGGTGTCAGCCATAACCACCAGGTCGTCGCCGAACTCCTCACGGCACACAGCAATCGCACGGTTCAGGATGCCCTGCGGATCCCACGCGGTCGAGCCGACCTCGTCCTTATCCTCATCGCGGGGAATACCGAACAGGTCAATGCAGCGGATGCCCGCTTCGTACGCCTCACGCACGGCGGGGATGATGCTCTCCAGGGTGTGCTGGTACTGGCCGGGCATCGAACGAATCGGCTGCGGATCGTCGATACCGTCGCGAACAAAGAACACCTGAATCAGCTGCGCGGGGCGCAGAGTGGTCTCAGCGACGAGGGAGCGCATGGCTGCGGTGGTGCGCAGGCGGCGCGGGCGGCGGGTAAGGTTCATGATCTCTCCTGAAAACTCGATAAAAATATGTGGTCTTAGTAGATGAGGGATACAGCGGCGCACGCCAAATCCTGCGGTGACGGCGAATCGGCCTGTACGTAGCGCAGATTCAGGGCGCGGCATGCGGAGGCGGTACTCGCCCCAATTGCCACCACCGGCGGCACGGATTCGGGCGGTAGCGCGGGTGCGCCGTCGAGTAGGGCGTGCAGGCGGGAGGGGGCGGTCACCACCAGCACATCCAGCGCTGGGGTTTCCGGGGCGGGGGCATCTGCGGTAGTCCCCTGCACGAGCGCGCGGGCGGTGCTGAGGCTCAGCTCGCCGGGTGCCACCTGCTCGGCGGGCACCATATCGTAGAGCACGCAGCGGTGGCTGTCCCAGCCCAGGTTTTTGAGGCCTTCGCGCAGGGTCGGGCGGGCGTTGGAGCCTTCCAGAACCAGCACTGCAGCTGAATCAGTCGCGGCGGGATCAGCTGCGGGGTCTACGGCGGCGGGCTCGGTTGCAGGCTTTTCAAACTCCGCGAGCATACCGGCGGCGCTCTGCACCTGCGGCTGAAAATCCGTATCCAGCCCCAGCTGGGTGTGCACGGCGCGGGCGGTTGCCGCACCCACGCAGGCGATACGCACTCCCCCGCTCGCGCAGGCGCGGGCAAACTCCGCACCCCACAGCTCGGCGCAGGCGCGAACCGTGTTGGCGCTCGTGAAGCTCACCCACGCGTAGTGACCGGAGGCGAGCGCCTCCAGCGCGGCGGCGTGGTCTGCGCCCGGTTTGACGGTGCGTGCCTGCTGTAGCGGGGCGAAGAGTACCCGGGGCTCCCCCAACCCGTTCTGTGTGCATTCTTCGGCGAGGGCGCGTGCGAAGGCGGCGCCCTGGGTGGCGGAGCGGGTCAGCAGAACCGTGCGCGCGGGTTCAGCTTGCGGACTAGCGGCAGACATGACGCCTACTTCAGATCCAATCCGGCCAGGGCGGCGGCACCCATCTGCAGCAGGTCTTCCGCTACGCGCACGCCCAGGCGTTCGGCGCCGGGCACATCCAGTTCGGCGGTTGCCGAGGTGTGGCGCAGCATGTCGGTGCCGTCCGGGGACGCCACCACAACGTTAAGCACCAGGTCGCCTTCAACCACGTGCGCGTACGCGCCGATGGGCGCGGCGCATCCGGCTTCGAGGCGGCGCAGCAGGGCACGTTCGGCGCTGACGGCGAGGCGGGTTTCGTGGTGGTTTGCGGCGAGCAGGGCACGGCCGAGGGCACGCACCGGGCGCGCTACCTCGGGGTCGGCGAGCACGGCGGGGTCCGGGTTCTCGAATTCACTTTCGCGCACTTCCAGGGCGAGCGCACCCTGGCCGGGGGCGGGCAGCATGCGGGTGGGGTCAAGGTACTCGGTGATGAGTTCTTCCTTGCCCAGGCGCTTAAGGCCGGAGACTGCGAGCACCACGGCGTCGCAGTCGCCGCTGCGTTCGGTGCCGACACCGTGGTCGGCTCGTTCGGAAGTTTCAGCGTTCTGGCGGAGTACGACCTGTTTGCCGGCGTGCTCTTCCAGGCCCTTCACACGGCCGATGCGGGTGCCCACGTTACCGCGGATGTCAACGATTTCAAGGTCGGGACGTAGGGCGCGCAGCTGGGCGGCGCGGCGCGGCGAACCGGTGCCCACGCGGGCGCCCTCCGGCAGGGTGTCGACGGTCAGGCCGTCGCGTGCCACGAGGGCGTCGCGGGGGTCTTCACGCTTGAGGGTTGCGGCGACCACCAGGCCGGGGCAGGGCGCGGAGGGCAGGTCCTTGAGGGAGTGTACTGCCATGTCCACGCGGTTTTCTTCGGAGGCGTTCTCGCCGTCGAGCAGGCGCTGGCGCAGTGCCGCAGCGAATACGCCGGTGCCGCCAAGGGTCGCCAGGGGTCCGGTGAGCACGTCGCCTTCGGTTTTGACGGTGCGCAGGGTGAAATCCACGACCTCGGCATCTGCGGCGCCGTGGTGTGCCTGGTGTTCGGTGTAGAGGGAGGTGACGGTTTCAGCGGCAATACGGCTTTGGGTCAGGGCGAGAGCAGACCCGCGGGTGCCCAAGATGTACTCGTGATGGCTCATATCTCTCCTTTTCGGTGATGTGTGTGATAGCCCGTAGGCGTGTGCGTTTCCCCCAGAGGCTGTGTGTTTGCGACGCTGTGTGTTTGTCTAAATTCTGGGGGTAGCCTGTAGGCACGTGCGCTCCGACCCGCCCGCACGCCCCGGTCAGGGGGGGGTGTTGGGGCGAGCCGGAGCTACAGGGGTGGTGTTAGTGGGAGCAGCATCCGCCGGAGCCGCATCCACCGGAGCGGCTGGCGGGTGCGTTCTCAGAAGCGCTGTCCTCAGCGCCGGTAGCGCCGGCTGCGTATTCGGCGATGACCGGCTTCGGCGCACCGCGACCGGGCTTGCAGCAGCCGGGGTCGCACTCGTCGAACCAGCCGTACTGACCGCTCGCGCTCGGGGCGAGGACGCTCTCACGTTCGGGGCGCAGGTCGGCTGAAACACCGTTCTCCACACGCTCCTCAATGAGACGGCGCAGCGACTCCACGTACGCCGGATGCGTGCCGGGAGTGGGGGTGCGCACGGCGACCACGCCCAGGCGCTCGCAGGTGTCCAGCGCCTCGGTGTCCAGGTCCCACTTGACTTCCATGTGGTCGGAGACGAAGCCGAGGGGCACCAGCACGACGCCCTCCACGGGGGCCTCGCCGTCCTCGCCGGGGTTGGCGGGGGTGGGCAGCGCCTCCAGGGCGTCGTTGACGTCCGGCTCCAGCCACGGCATGGACGGCGGGCCGGAGCGGGACTGGTACACCAGCTCCCACTCGACGTTCTGCAGAAGCTGCGGGGCCTCATCGCGAACCAGCGAAAGCACGGCGCGAGCGACCTGCAGGTGCTTCTCCACGTAGGCGGAGCCGCCCTCGTAGTTCACGCCGCGCGGGCCTGCCTCGTTCGCCGCGGAGGTCGGCACCGAGTGGGTGCAGAACATGATCCGCAGGCGCGGGTTCAGCGAACCGCTATCGCGTGCGGCAAGCTGCTCACGCACCGTGGCGAGGCCGTCCTTCAGCCCGTCAGCGAAAGCGCGGGAGAAGCCGGGCACGTCAAAGAACTGACGAATCTTACCCACGTGCACGCGACCTTCCAGGCCGAGCTGCTCGATCGCCATACCGTAGTCTTCACGGTACTGGCGGCAACTCGAGTAGCCGGGGTAGGCACTGGTCGCCAGCACGAGCACGTTGCGGTGGCCGTTCTCGTAGGCTTCGGCGAGCACGTCCTTCACGTAGGGCTTCCAGTTGCGGTTTGCCCAGGTGATCGGGATGTGCGGGCCGCGCTCGGCGAGCGCCTGCTGCAGTGCGGCGAGCAGGGCACGGTTCTGCTCGTTAATGGGCGAGATGCCGCCGTTGGCGCGGTAGTGGGTGGCGACCTCTTCGAGGCGCTCATCCGGGATGCCGCGGCCAGCGGTTACGTTGCGCAGGAACGGGATGACGTCCTCCTGCCCCTCGGGGCCACCGAAGGAGGAGAGAATCACCAGGTCGTAGGGGCGTGCCTCTTCGGCACGGTCACGGGTGATGCTGCGTTCGCTTCGGTAGTCACCGACGGTCTGCTCGTTGAGCGTGGCGGGGCCGTTGGAGGCGGTGTTCGCCGGGTCGGTGCGGTTAGGTACCACGTCGTCCGGCAGGAGCGTGCCGTTGAGGGTTACGCCGTTGTTCGGCTGATGGCTCACGCCAGAACCTCTGCTACTTCGTCTGCGCCGATGCGGCGGCCGGTGTAGAAGGGGGTGTCTTCGCGAACGTGCAGGCGTGCTTCGGTGTTGCGGAAGTGGCGCATCATGTCGACGAGGTCAACGAGTTCGGGTGCTTCGAGGGCGAGGACCCACTCGTAGTCGTTCATGCCGAAGGTTGCGACGGTGTTTGCCAGAATCTGCGGGAAGTCGATTGCCTTCATGCCGTGGTTCTTGAGCATTTCTGCGCGGCGTTCGGGGTTCATGTAGTACCAGTCGTAGGAGCGTACGAAGGGGTAGACGCAGACCCATGCTTCGGGTGCCTTGCCGCGTGCGTAGGCGGGTGCGTGGTTGCGGGTGAATTCTGCTTCGCGGTGTACGCCCATGGTGGACCAGACGATGGTGGTGCCTGCGAAGAGTGCGGTGCGGCGGATCTTGCGGACTGCTGCCTGCAGCTTTTCGGGGGTTGCGCCGTGGGTCCAGATCATGACGTCTGCGTTGTCGCGCATTGCGGAGACGTCGTAGATGCCGCGCAGGGTCACGCCGTCTGCTGCGAGCTGTTCTGCGACCTTCTCGAACTCGGCGCGTGCCTCGTCGGTGTTGGACTCTGCGGGGCGTGCGCCGGAGCGTGCGAACACGGTGTACAGGGCGTAGTGCAGGGTTTCGCCCTCTTCGCGACCGCGGCGGTTCTCGTCAGCTGCGGAGTGCTGGACTGCGTAGCCCTTGGGTGCGCCGCCGTAGCCGTGACCTGCGTGGGTGTAGCCGCCCTGACCTGCGCCGTGTGCGCCGCCGTGGCCGTGTGCTGCGTGATCGTGAGACATTGTGTATTCCTTTCTTCAGCGAGGGTTCGCTGTGCTGGAGGCGCGGCTTCCGTAGCTGCGCGTTTTCTCAATTTTTTGGTCTAGTTACTGGCTGAGCTGAGTTATTGGCTGAGCTTCTGCCGCCGCTGCGCCGTCTACTTGGCGGTTGCGGCTTTCGGGGAGGTGACGCCTTCCCAGTCCTGCGCCGCGTGGTAGATGAGGCGGTCCATCTGCTCGTAGGTGTCTTTGACGGTTAAGACCAGGCCGGAGCCTGCCGCCCAGGAGCCGACGGTGCTAAGGGTTCCGAGTTCGCTGGCGCGTTCGCGGAATTCCTTGACTCGGTCGCGGTGGCCGGGGGTGGAGGCGGGTAGTACACCGCGCCAGCGTACGACGTCCGCGTCAACGAGGTTGTTGTGGGTGAGGGCTACGTCCATCATGCGGCTTGCGTCGCGCAGGGCGAGGGTGATGAGCTGCTCGTCTGCGAGGGCGACTTCGGAGAAGCGGGAGTCTTCGCCGCCGCGGCCGTAGGACAGGCGTACCACGTGGCGTCCGGGGCCTGCGGCCTCGGCGACCCACTGCCATTTGGCGGTGGCGTGGGTGAGTGCCTTGGCGCGTACGGCGGTGGCTTCTTCGGAGACGAGCAGGCCGGTACCGCGGGGGTGCTTGTCCAAGGCGGGGGCATCAACGACGAGGGTGACGAGGGCGACTTCGGGGCCGGGTTCCAGGGCGGGTAGTGCGGTGGAGACGTGCGGGCCGATGAGTCGTGCCACGGTCGGGCCGTCGGTGGCGAGCACCAGGTAGTCGGCGTAGAGGGGGGTGTTTTCGCCGTCGGTGGTGTGGCGCTGGATGATGAACCACTGACCGGTGGATTCGTCACGGTCAACGGCGATGACGTCGAATCCGGTGACGATGCGAACACCGGCGGCGTACAGGTCTTCGACGAGACGTTCGGAGAGCTGGTTCATGCCGCCCACGATACCGGCGACCTGTGAACCTGCGGGGGCTGCCGAACGGAAGGCGTGCGCTGCGGCGGAGAGGGAGCGGTGCTTGCGGAAGGCTTCGCGCAGACCGGGGATGGTCGCATCGACGTCGAGCTTGTCGGGGTGGGTGGAGTACACGCCGGAGACTACGGGTGCGACGAGGTTGTCGAGCACTTTCTGGCCCATGCGGATGCGCACGAGCTCACCGAGGGTCTTCGCGTTCTCGCCTGCGGAGACGGGGAGGAACTTGTCCACCTGGGCGCGGCGCAGACCGTTCTTACCGATGACGGGGATCAGCGACTTATCGTTCACATTGCCGGGGATGCCCATGATGCCGGTGCTGGGGGTGCGACGGGCGCCCTGCGGCAGGTACAGCCACGAGCCGTAGGAGTTGGGGGTGACGATCTGGTCGCCCAGGCCGAGTTCCTTGACGAGGTCGCTGACAATGGGGCTGCGGGTTGCGAAGGATTCTGCGCCGGAGTCCAGCAGAAGGCCGCCAACTTCATGGGCACCAACGGCACCGCCAAGGTGGTGGCGCTGTTCAAGCAGGGTGACGCGCATACCGGCTGCGGCGAGGCGGCGTGCGGAGATCAGGCCGGAGGGGCCGCCACCGATAACGATGGCGGTGGGTGCCTTCTCTTTGCGGGTGAAAGCTCGTGCGTTCTGGGGCGCGGCGGAGGAACTGACCTGTGCGGTGCGGTGCGGTGCCTGGTTGGTGTGGCCCATGGTGGTTCTCCTTCGGTCTGTCTGCGGTGGAGTTGCCCATTGCGGTAACGGGTGTGGTGGTTGGTTCGGGGGGGTAGGTGTTCGGTGCAGATGCCGGAGGGTGCCCGGCATCTGCACCGTCTATTTATCGTTATTTATCCTATGCCTGCGCGGTGCGTTCGTGGATATATGCCACGAGGTCGGTGAGCACCTGCGGGTCGGTGGTCGGGGGTACGCCGTGGCCGAGGTTGACCACGTGCGAGGGGGCGGCGTTACCTTCTGCGAGGACCTCGTCTACGTGTGCGTAGAGGTTTTCGCTGCCTGCGGCGAGCAGTGCCGGGTCGATGTTGCCCTGCAGGGGTACGGCGCCATTGAGCAGGGTGTTCGCTGCCGAGAGCGGCAGGCGGTAGTCCACGCCGATGACGTCTGCGCCGGCTTCGTGCATGGCGGGCAGCAGGGCGGTGGTGCCGGTGCCGAAGTGGATACGCGGCACGCCGTATTCGCGCACCATATCGAGGGCAGTTGCGGAGTGTGCCTGCACGTAGCGGCGGTAGTCGCTTTCGCCGAGGGATCCTGCCCAGGAGTCGAAGAGCTGCACGGCGGATGCGCCCGCCTCGATCTGCGCGCGGAGGAACTGGCCTGCGGTGCGGGCTGCCCATTCGGCGAGTTCGTGCCAGGCGGCGGGGTCGGCGTGCATCATGGTGCGCGGGCGCAGGTGGTCGCGGGAGGGGCCGCCTTCGACCATGTATGCGGCGACGGTGAAGGGGGCTCCAGCGAAGCCGATGAGCGGGGTGTCGCCGAGCATTTCGACGGTTGCGGCGACGGCTTCGCGGATGGGGTCGAGGTCGCTGTCTTTGAGTTCGGGCAGGGCGCGCACCTCGTCGAGGGTGCGTACGGGCTGGTCGAGGACCGGGCCCCTACCGGGCACGATGTCGACGTTGACGCCCGCGAGCTTCATGGGGATGACGATGTCGGAGAAGAAGATGCCGGCGTCGACCTTGTGGCGGCGGACGGGCTGCACGGTGATTTCTGCGGCGAGCTCGGGGGTGAGGCATGCGTCCAGCATGGGGATGCCTTCGCGTACCTGGCGGTATTCGGGCAGGGAGCGGCCTGCCTGGCGCATGAACCAGACGGGTCGGTGGCTGGAGGGGCGGCCGGTGAGGGCGCGGAGCATGGGCGAGTCGGCGGCGGCGCCTGCGCGCAGGGGGTGGTTGGCGGGTAGGTGTGCGAGCTGTTCGTCGGTGAGCAGGGGTCGCTGGGTGTCAGTGGGGTGTGCGGGCAGGGAGGGTGCCTGTGCGGTGCCCTGTGCCGACGCGGGGCCCTTTTCCGATGCGGGGGTGGTGTGCTGGTTTTCGCTCATAGTCTCTAGTGTGACAGGTTTATGTGGGTGTTTTTGCGACACTATGTCATGGTGACTCTTACCTAATGATGGCTTTCTTAGCAGTGAGGGACACCTTAGTTCGTGCCTACTCTTCGTGCCCGCATCCCCCACCGCGCAGATTTTCTTGCCCCCTACGATGATGGAACTTAGGTTCTATGAGCTTTACAGGGGCTTAGTCGGCGTGGTTATGATTAGTCTCTAGTGAGTACTTATGCATTTGTGGCATCGCACCACACCGTTGATTTGACCACCGTCGCTGCGTTGAGCGCCGGTGCCTCTGGCGTACCCGATGTTCTGGCGGCGGATATCGCACGTCAACTCGGTGTTAAGGGTGCAGTAGTTCTTGCCACCTGTAACCGTCTTGAAATGTATGTTCAGCTGCACGTCTCTGCGCATGTGCACATGGTTCGTGAGCTGATTGTTGATTCGATTGCGCAAACCTCCGGCCTGGACAAGGAACTGGTCAATACCAGTTTCGACGTGTACGCAGACGAGGAAGCGGCACGCCACCTGCTGACGGTCGCCTCCGGCCTGGAATCTGCCGTGGTCGGCGAGCGCGAAATCACCGGTCAGGTACGCCGCGCGCTGGCCGCCGCGCAGGCGAAGGCACAAGAGGACGGCGTACCCCTTCCCGGCGAGCTGGTGCAGCTCTTTGAGCATGCGGCGCATACGGCTCGTCAGGTAGGTCAGCACACGGCGCTTGGCGCCCAGGGCCGCTCCATTGTGTCTGTTGCCCTGGATCTTGCGGATGAGGTTGCCGAGAAGGACTGGTCGACCCGACGCGCCCTAATTTTTGGTACGGGTGCTTACGCGGGCGCGACCATTGCGGCGCTGCGTGAACGCGGTTGCACCGATATTTGGGTCAATTCCCGTTCTGGTCGTGCCGCCGAGTTCGCAGCAAAGCGCGAGGTTTCTGCGGTGCCGGTGGACGGCATGGAGCAGGCAATGGCTTCTGCCGACGTCATTATTGGTTGCTCCGGCGGATCCGACCCGCTGCTTCCCGAGCAGATTCCGGGCGGCCACCACACGATTCTTGACCTTGCTCTTTCACGTGACTTTGATCCGTCGGTCGCTGACCTGCCGAATGTTGAGCTGATTACGCTCGAGTCGGTGCGCCTTGCCGCCCCCGAGGAGACCGAGGAATCCGTGGCGACGGCTACGCGCATTGTGGAGTCTGAGCTGGCGGCGTTCCTGTCCCGTCAGCGTTCCCGCACGATTGACTCTGCGATTGTTGCGCTGCGCTCGCACACGCTGGATGTACTGGATTCCGAGCTGGAGAAGGTGCGTAACCAGTTTGGTTGCGGGGCGGCGACGGAGCAGTTTGAGCTGGCAATGCGCCGCATGGTGAAGTCTCTTCTGCACACCCCGACGGTGCGCGCTAAGAAGCTGGCGTCGGAGGGCCGCGCAGAGGATTACGTGCAGGCCCTGGAGACTCTCTACGGTATTCAGGTGGAGGAGTCCTAAGAGCCTGCGCTCCCCCTCCCCTGTCCTGCACTGTGTCCTGTACTGTTTGGCGCTACTTTCGCGCCTGTTTCTGCGCATCCTGCGGCGAGTATTTTATTAGCCCCCGGCGAAGTACCGCCCGTTCACGGTGCCGATGGGCGCATTCGCGCTAGAGTAGATGCTAGATAAGACAGTTCCCATACCCGGCGCACGTTTGGTTGCACCGGACTATTCTGCGAGGAGACTCATGGAAATCAAGATTGGCATTCGCCACATTGCTCGTGAAATCGTTGTTGAGACCAGTGAGGCTAAGGAAATCCTCATGGAGAAGGTCTCGAAGGCTATTGAGGATGGCTCGCTGTTGCAGATTATGGATGATAAGGGCAACACCACCCTGATTTCTGGCGCTCAGATTGGCTACGTTGAGCTGGGTTCCGACGCTAAGCGTCACGTTGGTTTCGGTATCGGCGCCTAATTAGTTCGGTAGCTGAACCCCCTTTAGCTTGAGCTTTCCCCGCATCCGTCACGATGCGTAACCGCGCTTTATGCGCCGTGTGCGTGCGCTTTATGCGCCACGTGGTTACGCCGTGCCGAATGCGGGGGTTTGCGTTTTAAACCGCCCGCACAAAAACCTCGCGGCACCCGGTTTTGAGGCGGTATATCGCCCATCACGGGCGCACACCACAACCGGTCGGGGGTGCGCCGAAAGCAAATCCAGGTTAATATTGAGGGGTTAAGTGAATGACCGGTCGTACCCCTTTCAAGACCCCGAGGCTGCACCGCTTTCTCATCATGAATGAACCATGAGTATTAATCATGCGTGCAGGCGGCGTCTCGGCAAGAATTTCCCGTGTAAGAATTTCCCGCGGCCGGCTTTCGACGCCCGCCCGTCACCGCCTCCACCGTTGGGGCGCTGGCTGGCACACCCCGTCTCGGGGAGAAACACACCCCGAACAGGGGTAGAAAGATACGGTCCAGTGACTGAAACGAACACGCAGGAAACCACTCAGACTGCAAAGTCCTTCGCCGACTTCGGCGTTCGCCAGGATATTAGCGACGCCCTCGCGGCGGTTGGCATTACTTCCCCCTTCCCCATCCAGGAGCTGACTCTTCCCGTGGCTCTGTCTGGCCAGGACATCATTGGCCAGGCGAAGACCGGTACCGGTAAGACCCTCGGCTTTGGTCTGCCCACCATTCAGCGTGTGGTCGGCCGCGACGATGAGGGCTGGGCTGATTTGGAGCACCCCGGCGCACCTCAGGCGCTGATTCTGGTTCCGACCCGTGAGCTTGCCATTCAGGTGGGCGAGGACCTGGCGATTGCTGCGAAGCTGCGCAACGCCCGCGTTGCTACCCTGTACGGTGGTGTGCCGATTGAGCCTCAGGCTGAGCTGCTACGCCGCGGCCTGGAGGTTGCGGTGGGTACCCCCGGCCGCATTATCGACCTGTACCAGCAGGGCTTCCTGAACCTGAAGCAGGTTAAGATTGTGGTCCTCGATGAGGCTGACGAGATGCTGGATTTGGGCTTCCAGCCCTCGGTTGAGAAGATCCTCAGCTACCTGCCGGAGGACCGCCAGAGCATGCTGTTCTCCGCAACCATGCCCGGCCCGGTCATTGCGATGGCGCGCCAGTACATGACCAAGCCCATGCGCATTAGCGCCGCTGACCCCGAGGACGCCTCGAAGACTAAGGCGTCGATTCGCCAGGTCGTCTACCGTGCGCACCACCTGGATAAGGACGAGATGATTGGCCGCATTCTGCGCGCTACCGACCGCGGCCGTACCGTCATCTTCACTAAGACCAAGCGTGATGCTGCCCGCGTGGCGGAGGAGCTGGTGAACCGTGGCTTCGCTGCCGCTCCCCTGCACGGTGACCTGAACCAGGTTGCGCGTGAGCAGGCACTGAAGGCGTTCCGTACCGGCAAGGTCGACATTCTGGTCGCTACCGACGTGGCGGCTCGCGGTATTGACGTTGAAGACGTGACCCACGTGATTAACCACCGCGTGCCCGAGGATGAGAAGACCTACCTGCACCGTACCGGCCGTACCGGTCGTGCGGGCAATGAGGGTACCGCCATCACCCTGGTTGACTGGGATGACCTGCCGCGCTGGAAGGTCATTAACGACGCCCTGGAGCTGGGTGTTCCTGAGCCGGTTGAGACCTACTCTTCCTCTGAGCACCTGTTCTACGACCTGAACATTCCGGCTGGCACTAAGGGCCGTCTGCCGCGCGAGGAGCGTGTGGCTGAGGGCATGGGCGATGAGTTCTTTGAGAGCGCCCGTGACTCGCGTGATGGTCGTCCGGCTCGTTCCCGCGGTGGCCGCGACGGTTCCCGTGAGGGTGGCCGTAATGGCGAGAAGGGTTCGCGCCGTTCTCGCGGCGGTCGTGACGGCGGCCGCGAGGGTCGTTCCGGTGAGGGCCGCGGCGAGCGCCGTAGCCGCTCCGAGGGCCGCAAGCGTACTGAGCGTTCCGAGCGTTCTTCCGAGCGTGCGGAGCGTACCGAGCAGGGCGCATCCGAACGTTCTGCTGAGCGTTCTGAGCGTGCGCCTCGCCAGCGTCGCCGTACCCGCCGTGTTGAGGGTCAGCCGGTGGAGGGTGAAGGTCGTCGCCGTACCCGCCGCCGCACTGAAGGTTCGCGTTCTGAAGGCTCGCGCGGTAAGGGCCGTGGCGCTGACCGTGCTGGTTCTGAAGGCTAGGGCCGGGGTTGGGTATTTCAGCATCCCCGGCGCCCGCCGCACCCTCCCCTGCCGCTGAGGCGCACCCCGCGGATTCGGCGCTTTTCGACCCGCAGGGCCCGTCGCTGCTGGTGCAAGCAGATAACCTGGAGTATCTGCGTGAGCTACCCGATGGTGCGTTCACCGTGATTTACATTGACCCGCCGTTCAATACGGGCAAGAAGCAGACGCGCCGCACGTTGAGCGCGGAGGCTTCTGAGAAGGGTGACCGCACCGGTTTTAAGGGCAAGAGCTATTCGAGCACCCTGCAGACCCTGGCGAGCTATAACGACTCGTTTGAGGATTATTGGGCGTTCCTTGCTCCGCGTATTGAGCAGGCGCATCGTCTGCTTGCGCAGGACGGCACCCTGTACCTGCACCTGGATTGGCGTGAGGTTCATTATGTGAAGATTATGTGCGACATGATTTTTGGTCGTGAGAACTTCATTAATGAGCTGATTTGGGCGTACGACTACGGTGCGAAGTCTACGCGCCGCTGGCCGACGAAGCACGACAATATTCTGGTGTATGCGAAGGATCACCGCAGCTATTACTTCAATACTGCGGAGGTTGATCGCGAACCGTATATGGCTCCGGGCCTGGTGACTGAGGAGAAAGCTTCTCGCGGTAAGCTCCCTACGGATGTGTGGTGGCATACGATTGTGTCGCCGACGGGTAAGGAGAAGACGGGTTATCCTACGCAGAAGCCTACGGGTCTGTTGCGTCGTATGATTGCGGCGAGTTCCCGCCCGGGTGATTGGGTGTTGGATTTCTTCGCTGGTTCTGGTTCTACGGGTGCGGCGGCGGCTCAGTTGGGTCGTAAGTTCGTGTGTGTGGATCAGAATCCGCCGGCTATTGAGGTGATGGCTAAGCGTCTGGGCGTGGACCCGGTCTCTTTCGAGGCGTACCGCGGTGTGCCCCGCGGGGCGAGCGTGCTGTTCACCCCCAAGCGCACGGTGGGCGTGCGCGGCGGTACGAGCCGAGACGCGCTGACGGCGGCGAGCCGTCATGCGCTGAAGGCTGTGTTGGATACGTTGACGGAGACTACGCAGCCGGTTGAGGGTGCGTCGTGCCGGTTTGTGCGTCACCGGTCGATGGATGCGGT
The DNA here is from genome assembly GCF_001812975.1 of Rothia sp. HMSC073B08. Lineage (NCBI taxonomy): Bacteria > Bacillati > Actinomycetota > Actinomycetes > Micrococcales > Micrococcaceae > Rothia > Rothia sp. HMSC073B08. Next base: position 45,061 of record NZ_KV811066.1, read on the forward strand.
GGACAAGAAGATGCGCGTCGACGGGCGGAACGAACTGCGCCGCCAGCGTCAGCATCAGGCGCGGGCTAAGGCTCGTGCGGCGCGTGCGGCTGCGCAGCTGGATGCGGCGGCTGCGGGTGCGGTGTTGCAGCATCATGCGTCGCGTGAGAGCGTCTAGGCTGTCTTTTCTGCGCGTTCGTGAGAGCACGTGTTAAGAGTGTGGGGCGGGTTCCCGATAAGGAACCCGCCCCACACTCTTTTGCGTTGCCCTAGTGTTCTGTTCTAAAGTGCTTTCTCTTTATAAATGTTTTTAGAATGCACCTCGAGTATCTGCCATTCGCAATACTTCAAAAGCCTGTTCATATGTTGCTTGGAAAGTCCATTGGCTCACTCGTCGACCTTCATAGTCCATGCTCGCTACGTCATGGTGTCTAATCGATTCGTGGAAGCCAGTGTACTTCTTATCAGAGCCGGCTCCAGTGTATTTCAACCAAACATAGGCCCGATGCAACTCTGAGCCGTAAGGAAGGTTGGGGTTCCGCTTGGTCCAGGGCTCTTCCTCATTCGGAGGATTCATATCGGGTAGCTTGACCGCCGGACTACCAGCTAGGCGGTATGCCATGATTACTGTCGTCGTTTCATTCGCGGGGGCATCGTAATGGAAATTCCCATCACTCCAACCCC
>NZ_KV811066.1:45823-47566 GCF_001812975.1 Rothia sp. HMSC073B08
TTCTTCACCTCAGGAGAACCCGACAGGCGATACAAATACTCCACAAACTGCCCACGGGAAATTACGGTGTTTTCTTCGATTAGCTGATACTTCTGGTATTCAGAAATTAGACCAACGCACTCAGCCCAGTCGTAGATAATCTTGCGACCGTAAGTCACATAAGCATTCGGAAGGTACTTATATTCGTAGATTGCGCGGTCGTTACAGGTCACCGCCGGTTCATTGGGCTGCACAATAGGGGTCACTTGGCGAGGTTTCAGAACACCAAGAGAATATACCGGCACGCTACCGCACACCATGGCACCAGCCAACAGTACCGTGCCACCAGCCTGGATAACCCGCCTCGTAGGGCGAGCAAATAATTGTCGAAGCATCATAGCTCCTTCACGAACAGAGGGACACAATCTTTGTGCACCCTCATGAGTAGAACGTTCTCAGCGTACCAAAAATCCTAACCTTCAGGTAGAGATTTAGGGAACATGCAATGATACGAAAGTAAAAGAGTGTTATATAAATATGTGGGTTGTATCGGTGAGTCCTCCAGCTGGCATGACGCGGTCTCAAAACCAGCACGTAACCATGAGGCAGCGAACTGGTATATCAGCTCGTGGGCTAGTGACTGCACTTTCACGGGAGTACGTTCTGATAATCCCTACGAAGATAGTGACAATCCAGAGGATAAATTTTCACTTGATACGGCTCTCGCAGCACGATGGGGGTTCTATATTGAAGGAGGAGCCGGACGCCTTAACATCATCGGGGCAAATGCTTTCGACGCCTGTCATCAATCTAGTAAGCAACGTACTAGTGACCAGATAAAATTGCTGACAAATAACTGGATCCTACGCGTTGATAAACCGCTATATAAGTATGCCAGAATTGAAGTTAATCACTACTCATATAATCTTGGAATTAAAGAGGAAGAAACTCCTGATAAGAAGCTCTCCATAACCGTATAATCGCTAAAAATAGCTGTGCCCCGCATTTATTATGCGGGGCACTATGATTACTTTTCGAATGCTCCCAGAGAGTCAGCGACTCGCAAAGCCGAAAAAGCTAAATCGTATTCCGCGAAGGTGAACCAGCTATTTTTCCCTGCCTGTGCACTGAAATGCATTCCGAATCGAACATTATAATGTTCCTTAATGTATCCTTCTTTCTCTAAAGAAGTCTTTTGGGTAATCCACAAATAAGCCTTATGCAGCTCTGAACCGTAAGGCATATTGGGCCATTCTTTATCCCAGGGGTCGCCCCATGCTTCCCTGTGATATTCAGGGACATTCACGTCCGGCTTACCAGCCAAACGGTACAACATGAGCACAATCGTGGCATCACCGGCGGGAGTATCGTAATGGAAATTCCCATCACTCCAACCCCAGGTAATGCCCCGCTGACGAGCCCACATCACTACAGGAAAACGCGGATCATCAGTCTTAATATCACCATAAGGAGACTGAGTCGGAAGATTCTTCACCTCAGGAGAACCCGACAGGCGATATAGATACTCCAAGAACTGCCCGCGAGAGATAACTGGAGATTTAATGAATAACTCGTGTTTTTGATATTCAGTAATGAGGCCAGCACACTCAGCCCAGTCGAATACAAGTTCCTTTGCTAGAGCTGTATTTGCCAGATAACGGAAAAGAGCCCTATCAGTGCAGGTTACTGCGGGTTCGTTTGGCTGCGCGATAGGTGTAGCCTGATGCGGCTTAACCGGCTCTTCCGAGTTGAGTGTGGGTGACC
>NZ_KV811067.1:0-1479 GCF_001812975.1 Rothia sp. HMSC073B08
GACCACAAATCAGCATCACCAAGACGCTCAACAGCCTCCTGAGACAAACCCAGCAGGAGATTTTCACGCACAGTCAGTTCATAACGGCCGTAGTCTTGACTCACCAAACCCACATTTGCCAACAAGTCATCAGATGATATGTCCTGTACCGACGTACCTCCAATGAGGATGTCTCCTTTGGAGGGCTTAAGCATACCCATGAGTGCATTTACTAGGGTTGTCTTTCCCGATCCGCTGGGCCCGACAATACCAATCATCTGCCCGGGACCGAAAGTGAGATTGATGTTTTTAAGAGCTAAAGAATCAGCTTTTGGATACTGGATAGCAAGATTCCTAATGGAAACGCTGCAGATTTCGGGGTAGGTATCGGCAACCGAATTTTTCTGCTTGGGCTGTGCGCTAGAAATAAACTTTCGATATATATCAATTGCGTTTGACCCCGCTGCCATCGAGCTAAGGTCGCTTCCCATCGAGCCAAGCGAGACTATAGCCGAGGTAATACCTATAACAGCTCCAGCAAGAGCACCGGGAGCCGGCACCGAGGCCGCTAGAAAAATAAGGGCTAAAGCTAGCAATGCAGCGCTTATAAAACCAACAATTGTATATATTCTGAGGATGTAACGAGCTAGGCCAATTTCCTCCTCACCGGATTTTTTCCGTTCTTGATTAGCACGATGCGCAAAGAACGACCGAGCATTAAGAATTGCAAGCTCACGAGCAGTAGTTATTTGTGCAATCTGGTTAGTGCTATGCCACGCGTTGTAGCTATATGAATATATTTTTTCCATTGCCTCAGCATTCTTACTCGAATAGAGATGTGACATCAAGGCAACAGGAATCATGCCTGCAAGCATGCAGAGTGAAGCATATACATTGATTTTTCCTACGGAATAGCTAAGGGCTCCCGTCGAAAAAATAATGAATATCAGAGCACCCATAGTGGAAACTTGAGACCCCAGGCTCCCCCCTGTCACAGCTTCATGAGCTGCCCTTGATGAGCGAGCATAATCACCGCTCGCGATTTCCTGAGAGGAACAAGTCGCCAGACGAGAAGATACATTCTGAATACCCGTACTTGACATTCGAGAATTTAGAATCATACGCAGAGAGTCTGATGCTTGTCCCAGGGCAATGTATCCTGCCAGCACAAAACTAACCCCCAGAGCTAGCGGAAGCACTTCATCCTGGCTCTGACCCAAATGCTCAACAAGTCTAGTGATAGCCTCCATCTGCAGAGCAGGGAATAGTGATAGGCACACAACAGACACTAGATAGGAAACGGTCCATACGGGGTGATTTTTGAAAGCATAAACCACGGACCAAACAGTATTAGCCATAATCTTACGCATCTTTATAGTCCCTTTCAGCGGAAGTTTTGCGCCCTGCAGAATCTTCAGAGATCTGATTTTTGAAAATTTCCATAAACTTTCCCTCTGCCTTCAGTAGCTCCCGGTAGGTTCCTTGCTCCACCACACACCC
>NZ_KV811068.1:0-293 GCF_001812975.1 Rothia sp. HMSC073B08
TCGGGAGTGAAGCCGGTGCCCTCAACATGCACCGTGCCTCCAGCATAAATTCTTAGGTGCTCCGCTAGTGACGCGCAGAGTCGGTAGCGAACTGGTCTGCTCGCCCTGAGCCGCAGGAATCTGCTGGTTTTCTGTCTGGCGCTGGTTCAAAGCTGCAGCGGGGGAGGCGGGGGTCGCCTGTGCCGGTTGTGCCTGCTGCTCAGGTGCTGCCTGGGTCGGTGTTGCGAGTGCCGCCGGGGTGATACCGGCAAGCGGGCTCAAACCCAGCAGCAACGACAGGCTGAGCGCGCGGG
>NZ_KV811069.1:0-21629 GCF_001812975.1 Rothia sp. HMSC073B08
TGCCTCCAACCACACTCAACTCTGAAGAGCCCGTTAACACTACATCATTAAGTTTATCATTTTCAATATTCACCCAATCATTCAAGCTGTTTAGAATCTTGCCCATAAAATCTAGATGCAAATTACTTTCCAAGAGTGGGATAATATTGTTTCTTACGTCCCTATATATAGACTTAATAATACTTTCTCCATTTACAGGATTCCATAAATCTTTTTTTGTAAATACAGGCTTTAAGTAATTCACAACCATATCAATTTTTTCATCTGGGCATCCTTTGTTTTCCAAAAAAACTCTCGTTCTTTCTAGAATTATGGTGCCATCATTACTACGCAGATTTTTGTTACTCAAAAGCTGTTCTGTATCTAGACGGGCCATACCTTCCGTTGTAAGACCAGCCATAATAAGGCCACAGAATAGATAGAGCTTCTCGTTCGTCCCTAGTAGATTTCGAATATTTTTATCATCATATATTTTTTGATGAATATTTTTGATGTGCTTTTCCAGTTCACCTTCTTTAGCATTTTTAATTTTTTCCTTCTCGGAATCAGTTAACGTCAAGTCATCAAGGTCAGAAAACAACTTATCAATATTCCGGTGCTTCATCTGCACGAAATCAAATTCACTAATCTCTTTTGGAACCTCGTTATTTTTCTTCGATACATAGTATGCTTTAATTTCTGGGTCCTTTACGACCCCATTTTCTAGCCTGAACCCATTTACTCCAATAATAATTACCTCGCTATAGGTTCCTTCTTTCAAAATTGCCAGACCATAATGCAAGGCACCATTTACGGCATACTGTTGCACAGCACGATTCTTGTCTTTTCCGCTAGAAACCATCTCAATATTACCGTCGGGAGTGAGTTTTTCGAGTTTATTTTTTCCTCCCTTAACTTCAATCATGACAGGAATATTCCTGCGATTATTATTTTCTAGCAAAAGCTGAATATCTGGATAGTTCATACCCGATCCTCCCGACTTAGAATCAGCCTGCTCAAAAGCATTCGTGATTGAGTCGTTAATTTTTTCAGTCTTGCTAAAACGACGAATTCCTAGTTCGTCTAGAAGAGACTTATAGTAGTCCTCAACTTTTTCTTCAATGCTTGCCATTGTTCCGTTCCTTTCGAATATCGCAGTTCAAAAAATCACTTATTACCAAACCAGGTTTATATAATTATTGTTTTGGAGATATCTAGAAGCTTACATAGATTCAATTAAATTAGCGGAGCCTTCTACTCGACCCAGGTAAATACTTTCTCGGGTCTCTAGAGACAACACTTGCGATACCACCACGGTATAGGTATACCACAGCCTCAACATATCAGCTTTGCGAATCGTCATTCTCTACCCTTGGCTCCAGATAACCACCCCATGCAAAAGGGACCGCAGAAGCAACAACTTCCACAGCCCCTCATCCGTATGACGCGATGCCCCTACTGCCGTTGCAACAGCACCATGACCTCGTAGTGGTCCGTATGCGGGAACATATCCAGCACGCGGCCCTGCACCGGCGCATACAACGGCATACGCTCCAAATCCTTCGCCAGAGTCACCGCGTTACAGCTCGAATACACCACGCGGTCAATACCCGAACCCTCAATCCACGCGCACAGGCTCTCACCAATACCGCGACGCGGCGGATTCACCACCAGCATCTGCGGCACCGCACCCGAAGACACCGCGAACTCCGGCGCGTCCTGCGCCGAAAAGTTCACGCCCTCCAAGCCGTACTCAGCTACCGTGCGCTGCGCCGAGGCGACCGCCTCCGCACTGATCTCAATACCCGTTACCGAGCCGCCATCCATCACCGAGGCCGCGTGCAGGGCAAAACCGCCCACGCCGCAGTACAGGTCCCACAGCGAGCGTGGAGCCACCTCACGCACCCACTCACGGCCCTGCGCATACATCGCCTCAGCGACCTTCGTGTTCGTCTGAAAGAAGCTCTGCGGGCGCAGGTGCAGGGTCAGGTCATTCACCTGCATCGGCAGGGTCTGACGCTCCGAAAGAATAATCTCCTCATCACCCTCAACGCGTGCCACCGGCTCACGCAGCAGGTTCACCGACAGCACCGCCAGGTTCGGCAGCCGCTCCTGCAGCCAGTCCATTTGGCGGCGAATCGGCACCAGAAGCTTCTTCGAACGCAACACAAAACGCACCATCAGCTCACCCGCCGCCGAAGCCGTCACCAGAATATTCTTCAGCTCACCGCGACGATTCGGAATGTCATAGGGCGTCAAATCTGCGCGCTGAATCAGCTCACGCAGCACCGGAATAGCCGCCTGAATCGGCTCCATATAGAGCGGGCATTCGCCAAGATCAGTGGACGCGCCCGTACGGTAATCCACGATGCCGAGGGTCGGGTTCTTCGCCGAACCACCCACCACGAGCTTCGCCTTGTTGCGGAAGCCCCCCTCCGCACTGGTCACCGGATCCAGCCACTGCAGCTGCGGGTACGCGGCAAGCAGGGCGCGGGCATGCTCCTGCTTCGCCTGCACCTGCGCGGTGTAGGCGGTCTCAATGCTGGGGCAGGAGGAGCAGAGGTCATCACGAAAATAGGCACATTCCATAAGGAGCCATTCTACCGCCTCCACCGCCGGGACAGGACGCATGGGCACACAAAAGCGGGGGCGGCCACCCTTCATGGGTAGCCGCCCCCGCCTCATACGGATGCGGTGTGATTATGCCGGGTTAGTTTCCAGCGGCATCTCACCACCGAAGGTCACTTCGTGCCCTTCGGATTCCATAACTTTTTGCCCCATCAGGGACAAAAAGTTATTACATCATTCCGCCCATTGCGTCCGCACCGGGAGCAGCCGCGCCAGCGGGCTCCGGCTTGTTCGCAACAACAGCCTCAGTGGTCAGGAACAGACCAGCAATAGACGCAGCGTTCTGCAGAGCCGAACGGGTCACCTTCACCGGGTCAGCAATACCAGCAGCCATCAGGTCCTCGTACTCGCCGGTTGCAGCGTTCAGGCCGGTACCAGCAGGCAGGGAACGAACGCGGTCAACCACAACGCCCGGCTCCAGGCCAGCGTTAGCAGCAATCTGCTTCAGCGGTGCGTCAATAGCCACGCGCACAATGTTCGCGCCGGTAGCCTCGTCACCGGTCAGCTCCAGCTTGTCGAAGACCTTCACGCCAGCCTGAATCAGAGCAACGCCACCACCGGGGACGATACCCTCCTCAACAGCAGCCTTAGCGTTACGCACAGCATCCTCAATGCGGTGCTTACGTTCCTTCAGCTCAACCTCAGTTGCGGCACCAGCCTTCAGCACAGCAACGCCACCGGCGAGCTTAGCCAGGCGCTCCTGCAGCTTCTCACGGTCGTAGTCAGAGTCGGAGTTAGCGATCTCTGCGCGAATCTGAGCAACGCGACCCTCGATAGCCGCTGCGTCGCCTGCACCCTCAATGATGGTGGTCTCGTCCTTGGTCACAACGACCTTGCGAGCGGAACCGAGCATATCCAGGGTTGCTGCGTCCAGGGACAGGCCAACCTCTTCGGTAATGACCTGGCCACCGGTCAAGATAGCGATATCAGCCATCTGAGCCTTACGGCGGTCACCGAAGCCCGGAGCCTTCACAGCAACAGACTTGATGGAGCCGCGCATCTTGTTCAGCACCAGCAGAGCCAGAGCCTCACCCTCAACGTCCTCAGCAACAATCAGCAGCGGCTTGCCGGACTGCATGACCTTCTCCAGGACGGGGACGAGGTCCTTCACGTTCGAAATCTTCTGGTTCACAACCAGGATGTAGGGGTCCTCCAGGACTGCTTCCTGACGCTCCGGGTCGGTCACGAAGTAACCGGACAGGAAGCCCTTGTCGAAGCGCATACCCTCAGTCAGTTCCAGGTGCAGACCGAAAGTGTTGGAGTCCTCAACGGTGATGACGCCTTCCTTGCCGACCTTCTCCATTGCCTCAGCAATGAGCTTGCCGATCTCGGCGTCGCCAGCGGAAATAGATGCGGTTGCGGCAATCTCTTCCTCGGTCTCAACTTCCTTCGCGGAGGAGAGCAGAGCCTCGGTCACAGCCTCAACAGCCTTCTCAATGCCGCGCTTGAGGCTCAGCGGGTCAGCGCCAGCAGCCACGTTGCGCAGGCCCTCGCGAACCAGTGCCTGAGCCAGAACGGTAGCGGTGGTGGTACCGTCACCTGCGATGTCGTCAGTCTTCTTAGCAACTTCCTTGACGAGCTCCGCACCAATCTTCTCGTACGGATCCTCCAGCTCGATTTCCTTCGCGATCGAGACACCGTCGTTGGTGATGGTGGGGGCGCCCCACGCCTTCTCCAGCACAACGTTGCGGCCGCGGGGGCCGAGGGTCACCTTCACTGCATCGGCGAGGGTGTTCAAACCGCGCTCAAGGCCGCGGCGTGCCTCTTCGTCAAAAGCAATGAGCTTTGCCATAAGTGTCCTCCTGGACGATCGGATTTTTTCCTTCACCCCTGCGGGTGCGGTACATCTAAAATCGGGTGGCTACCCCTCCACAACGCCCCCGTTACGGAGGCGCGGGCAGAGCAGGACATAAAACACCCGAACGCTACATCAATTGTGGCACCCGTACCGGCATGGAGCAAACGTTTAAGCCCAAGGTTGAAGGGTTAATCGCCCAGTGCTTAATCTGCGCTCATCAACCCCGTCAAAAGGGGCGTTACCGGTGTGCCCGCCGGGAGTGCGAGAGGGGTGTTAAAAGCATCAACCCCGCCCTGTGCATCGGTGGGATCGCACGGGTGGGGTTGATGAAAGTTTGTAATTACAAAGCGGCGGATGCCGGGGCCTAGCCGGTGTAATCGGAAGCCAGCACCACAATCACCTCGTGGTTGCCCATCTGCACATCGGAAGTTGCCTGACGCACCTGCGAAATGTCCAGCTTCGAGGCGATGCTCTGCGCCTGCGACTGGTAGCCCTCAGCGTAGTAGACCACGCTGGTTGCCGGTGCCGCACCCGTGTAGTTTGCCGTCTCGTTGATGGTGTAGCCGGTCAGCAGAGCCGCCGCACGAGATGCACTACCCGCCGGAGCCGCCGCATTGTAGACCGCCACAGAGATGGACTCAGCCAGACCGGTCTTCGTAGCACTTGCCGAGGCGGAAGCCTTAGCCGGCGCAGAGGACGCAGAGGCGCTTGCGGGGGCGGAGCTACTCTTCGCGGTGGACGCCGAATACTGCGGGGAGGCGGTGCGCGGCGCGTACACGTACATTGCGCCACCGATGAGCAGACCAACTACGCCTGCAGCTACCAGGGGGATAGCGCCCTTGGGGCTCTTTGCCGGGTCAGCATTGACCGCGCGGTAGGTTCCGCGGCGGGCGGTATTTTCGTCTACCTCGTCAAATTCGTCGCGGGGGTAGCTCATTTATCCTCATTTCACGGGTCTCTGTTTACCGGCTGGTACCGTACCGTCCTGCCTGGCGCATGGGCTGATGCATCGCGCGGCTACGGAAGGTGCGGTCTTGGTGTTCTAGTACCTAGAGTACCGGCTCAACTAGCGAGAACCAACGTGAACGCCCCGCAACCGGCTGTGAAAGAGACGCACACCGCACAGTGTTCAATCTCTGGTTGAACTTGAGGTGTGCGGGGCTGAAAGCAGGAGTTGGAAAGCTCGCACGACTCCCCCGATTCAAGCCCCTAGTCAGCGTCTCGACGGGCACGCAGAACGTCGATAATCTGCGGCGCCGCGGCGCGTACCCGCTTATCGTCCAGCATCACGTTCAGGCGCTGGTAGTAGGCAATCGGGGTGAATCCGGCGGCGATAATCGCCTTCTCTTTGGAGCCCTGGTGCTTGAAGCGGCGGCGCTCCACCTCAAGGATGCGGCGCTCCACCGGGGTCAGACCGCCGGGTTGGCTCCCTACTTCCTGCTGGTTCTGTGCTTCCGGCTGGTTTTCTACTTCCGCCTGGCTCTGCGCGGTTTCAGCTCGTTCCTGGTCTGACACGTTCCCTCCTCGTTCTGTCTGTAGTTCGCCTGCCGCGGCTGGCGTCTCCTAGCGTGCGTATTCGTCATCCCCTAGTCTAGAAGAGAACCCCAATCTAGAAGAGAACTTCAGTCTAGAAGAGAAGTAATCGTAGCGCGCCCGGCCCCGTCACCGTCCGGGTCGCATCAGCCCCAGGAAATTCCCCGAGGAGATTCATGAACCAGCCCCTCAGCAGCATTATGAGCGAGGATTGGGCGGCAGCCCTCGCCCCGGTCGAAGAGCAGATTCACGCCATGGGCGCTTTCCTGCGTGAGGAGCACGCGGCGGGTTACCGTACGTTCCCGCCTGCCGGCGATATTTTTAATGCGTTCCGCCGCCCCATGAGTCGGGTGAAGGTACTCATTATTGGTCAGGACCCCTACCCGACCCCCGGCAATGCGATGGGCCTGTCGTTCTCGGTGCACCGCGGTATGCCTCTGCCTCGTTCGCTGAACAATATTTACAAGGAACTTGAGGACGATCTGGGCATCGCTCCGGCTGATCACGGCGATCTGTCATGCTGGGCGGATGAGGGCATCATGCTGCTCAACAGGGTGCTGACCGTGCGCGAGTCGGATGCCGGCTCGCACCGCGGCAAGGGCTGGGAAGAGATTACCGAGTGCGCTATCCGTGCCCTAGTGGCGCGCAATCAGCCGCTGGTTGGTCTGCTGTGGGGCGCGGATGCACGCAAGTGCGCACCCATGCTGCAGCCGTACCCGAGCGTGGAGTCGGCGCATCCTTCGCCGCTGTCTGCGCATCGTGGTTTCTTTGGTTCGCGTCCGTTCTCGACAGTGAATTCTCTGCTCGTGCAGCAGGGCGCGGAGCCGGTGGACTGGACCGTTCGCTAGGCACAATACGAGAGCCTGCACCAGAGCATAGCGAAGGGGTAGTAGCTTGTGAGTTGAACTCGCAGGCTACCGCCCCTTCCCCGCATCCAATATATGCAATATCGGCTATATACCCTTGAAAAAGGGCTAAGAATCAGCCGGTTCCACGTTCCTCGGAGTCGTAAAACGCTGTAGCGCATACTGCATCGTGTAATTACCCAACGCAACACCCGAAGCCATCGCCACCACAATAGAAACCGCCGTAATCATATTCTGCATACCCAGAATCACGTCCGTCTCAACCGTCAACAGATACATGCCGCGGAAGAACGACAGACCCGGCAGCAAGAACGTAATCGCCGGAATCGAGAAGATCGCCTGGGGCACATGCAGACGGTACGCAAAATACGTGCTCAACGCACCAATCACAACCGCCGCACACGCCGTCGGACCGCGACCCGTACTCGGACCAGCAAGCAGCTCATAACTGTAATACGCCGCCAGACCGCAGCCCGTAATGACCATCAGCCACCCGACCTTCACCAGCTTCGTCTGCAAGGTAATCGCAAAGGTCGCAATCGCAATCAGGAAGAAGAACGACGCCACCAGCGGGGTTGTCGGGTCAAAACGCAACTGCTCAATATCCAGGGTCGGGCCGTTGAAAATATTGATCGCACTAACTGCGGTCGCAATGCCAACCACCAGGCCCAAGAAGCTCATACCCGTAGACACGAAACGACCCGCAGCCGTCACCGGGAAGCCATTAATCGCGTCCTGCACGGCACCCACCAGGCGCGGAGTCGGCAAGAACATAATCATGCCCGCAGCCACCACCAGAGGCGCCGAAATCGCTTCCCCCTGACGCTGCAGCACCGAAAGAATAGATCCCTCACCGCCCAGCCAAATCGCCAAGAAGGTCATCAGACCAGCACTAGCAGCCATACGGAAGAACGCCGGAATACCAATCGAACTCAACCACTGAATCAGCAGGTACACGGGAATAAAGATAATCGCCGCACTCAACGCCGTCGCAAAACTTGCACCCAGCGCCGCCGTCAGGGTTCCGGCACACGCCAGGTTCGCCAACCACACCACCAGAGGCGGGAACGGCTTGGGGCGGGGGGTAATCTGGTTCAGCTTCAAATCAGCCATTTCCAGGGTCATACCACCGCGAGTAATCTTGTAGATTAGGCCGTACACCTCGGAGAGCGCCTCATAGTTCTCAGTGGAGGAACGCACCACACGCACCAGGGTATGGGTGAAGCGCTCCTCAGCGTTCGCATTGCGCTTGGCGATGCGGGACTCCATGTAAATATCGGGGTCCGAAGTGTAGTTGATGGTCACCGACTGGTTCGTAATATCGACTTCCACCGAGTCCAGTCCGTACGCCGAAGATACCGCAATAATCGCAGAGTCCACGTCCATTGCGTCCGCGCCGTAGTGGAACATCGCCTCCGCCAGGCGCAGGGTGAAGTTCAGAGTATCGCGGGCGTACTCCTTCTCACGACGGAACGCCTCACGACGCTCATGCTCCTCAGAACGGATAGTAGGCACGAACTGGCGCTGCGCGATGCGCTGGGCACCGCGCGGGGCGGCGGGTGCCGCCTCCTCAGTGCGCACGAAGGAGCGGAAGCGACGCGAACCCCAGCGACCACCGCTACCGCGCCCAAACAGGCCGCGAGAGCCGCCCTCAACCAGCGGTACGGAGGTGGTGGGCATCGAGACAGGCCCGGTCTTCGGCATTGCGGTAGGATCCGCGCCGAAGCGGCGGGCTGCGTGAGAGTTGGGCACCTGCGGAATCATGCCGGTCATGGGCACCGGCTGGGAGGGGCGAGTCAGCGCCGCCTCAGTTACCAAGTTGCTGGATGTGACGGGGTTAGGGTCCTCACGGTACGCATCCAGGTCGTCATCAGGCACGAGGGAGGGGTCAATGACGGTGCGCGCCCCATGATCGTGCTCGTGGGGGCACAGTTCCGGGCCACAATCGGGCTCTGCGGTCTCCTGCGGGGTAATGACCATGTCGGCAGCAGCTTCCTGGAGCACCTCACTCACTGCTTCTGCCTTAACGGTGCCCTCGGGGTTCTTCGCGGAGGCGGCATGCTGAGCCAGCACGCGGCGCAATTTCTCGTCTGTGACCTGGTCTAGTGAAACCAGGGGAAAACCGCGTTTGCCGGCGATGTAGCCCGCGGTGGTATTCTGCTCGCTTCCTTCCGTTGCGGCAGTGTTTGCTTCGCCTGCATGCGAAGCTTCCCGCGATGTGGGGGTCGCGGGGGTGTTCCTCGATTCTGCCAATGTCCCTCCCAGATAGACAGTGCCTTTTTAGTCTAACAAGGGCACGATTCTGCGGTAGCACTGAAGAGCAGAAATATCACTTTTCTGCCCGGTGATTTTGTGAGCAAAAGCGCTCTGCGGAACTTACGGCAGAAAGATTCATTGATATGAAGAGAAATCCAGGTCACTACTGTACAGAAGATATTTTGGGAGATATTTCTAGAGCTATTTTCGAGGAAAAATAAAGGTTATATGTACATTAAGATTTGCAGAGAAATATCCCCCACCTACCCCCACTCGCACCTCAATAAGAAATGAATTATTCATAACAAAAAAAATATCCCGCCACCGAAGTGACGGGATATTCACGCTTTAAGGCTGTAGCCTTCACAGCATCCGAAGCGCACCGCTCGGGGTCACTTCAGAGGCGAAAGTCAATTACTCAGCGTCGTGGTCGGTCTCGAGGATCTTAACCAGCGAGTCCAGAGCCTCTTCAGCACCTTCACCCTCAGCGCGCAGGACAACAACGTCGCCGTGCTTTGCACCCAGGGACATCAGGGACAGAATCGATGCAGCGTCCATAGCCTCATCTGCGGGCTCGCCCTTAGCTGCGATGGTGACCTCGACGGGGAGGTCGCCGGCTGCCTCAGCGAAGATAGCTGCCGGACGTGCGTGCAGGCCAACACGGCTTGCAATAGTGGCTTCGCGCTCTGCCATTATGTTTCTCCTTTGATCAAGGAACCGAAATATATCAGTACCTATTCTAAATGAACGGGGCGCTTCAGGACCCGCCCTTACTCTATAAATTGTACCGTTCAGCCATACGCTAACAAGTACCAAAAATGCCGGATGCAGAAATAAAACTCTACACCCGGCATTTTCATAGACTCAGGCACCGCCCAGCACACCCCATCAAGAAGCGGCAGGCAGCCCCGAAATCGTTTTAAGGCTTAGAGGCCCAGCTCGTCCAGAATCGGCAGAGCCTTGCGTGCGCTCTCCTTCGCCTCAGCAGAAGAAATCTGCTGCAGAGCGATAGCCGCAATCTGCTGTGCCTTCTCCTTGGTCACGGACTTCAGAACCGCAGCCACAGCGGGAATAGCGCCAGCGTTCATGGACAGGGTGTCAACGCCCAGACCAATCAGAACAACAGCCAGAGCCGGATCAGCAGCAGCCTCACCACAGACGCTCACGTACTTCTTCTTACCCGCGGTGACCGATGCACGCTGAGCACCCTCAACGGTCATCTTGATCATCTTCAGCACTGCAGGCTGCCAGGGGTTGTTCAGGTGCGCCAGGTCGCCCAGCAGGCGGTCAGCCGCCATGGTGTACTGGGTCAGGTCGTTGGTACCAATGGACACGAAGTCGACCTCGCCCAGGATTGCCTCAGCGTTCATCACAGCTGCGGGGGTCTCAACCATCACACCGTGAACGGGCAGGCCAATCTCCTTGAGCATGTTCGCGAAGTTGCGTGCCTCGGAGGTGGTCGAAATCATCGGAGCCATAACCCAGATGTCAGCGTCGGAGTCCTCAGAAGCAGCCTTAATAGCCTCCAGCTGGCGGGTCAGAACGCCCGGAACGGTCCAGTCAGTACGGAAGCCACGAACACCCAGTGCGGGGTTCTCTTCGGGGTTCACGTTCAGGAACGGCAGGGGCTTGTCAGCGCCAGCGTCCAGGGTACGAACCACAATGTGCTTGCCAGGGAATGCGTCAAACACGGATTTGTAGGTCTTAGCCTGAGTCTCGATAGAAGGCTCAGAGTCGTGGCCCAGGAAGCCGAACTCGGTGCGCAGCAGGCCAACACCCTCAGCCTTCAGGCTTGCAGCCTTCTCAGCGGACTTGCCGTCACCAACGTTTGCGTACAGCTCGACGCGGGTGCCGTCAGCCAGCACACCCTGACCGTCGAAGTCAGCGACGGGCTTACGGTTTGCGTACTTGATTGCTGCCTCACGGTCAGCGTCGGTGGGCTCGGTGTCAACGATGCCTTCGTTGGATTCCACGTAGACGATGGTGCCGTCAGCAATGTCGGTCACGCCCTTAGCCGCCACAATAGCGGGCAGGCCCAGGCCGCGAGCCAGAATAGCGGTGTGTGCCTGGGGGCCACCGTCAGAGGTGATCAGAGCGATAACCTTCTCAGGGTCCAGAGTCGCGGTGTCAGCCGGTGCCAGGTCAATAGCAGCCAGGATGAACGGCTCGTCAGAAACGGGGATGCCGGGGGCCTGCTGGCCGGTCAGCTCAGCAACGATGCGGGCACGCACGTCGTGGATGTCGGTGACGCGCTCAGCCATGTAGCCGCCCAGAGCAGCCATCTGGTCAGCGAAGGAGGTTGCAGCCTCCCAGATTGCGCGCTCGGGAGCCATCTCCTGAGTCTCAACCAGCTTGATAGCGCTCTTAATCAGTGCACGGTCGGTAGCCATCTGAGAGGTAGACTTCAGAACAGCCTTGCCGTCACGGCTAGCGTGCTCTGCACGAGCGAGCAGGTCTTCCTTCACGCGGACCGAAGCGTCCTTGATGCGCTGCGCTGCAGCCTCAGCGGTCTCACCGCTCAGACGCAGACCATCCTTGGGTTCCTCGATGGGCTTAGGCATCTGAAGAACGGGGCCAATAACGCGGCCGGCGTATACGCCGACGCCCTTGTAGGTAGTCATAAATTCATGTCCTATCTGTGGTTTGTCTACAGTGTAACGTGTTTTTTCACGCTCACGCTTGCAAACAGACGATCAAATGAAGGTGAGGTTATACGGCCTTTATGCGGATGCCTTAGAGCGGGCACCCAGGGACTTCAGCACCACGTACAGTAGCGCCGAAACAACGGTACCGGCAACAACAGCCGCCAGGAACATCAGCGGGTTCTGTGCCAGACCAATAATCCAAATACCACCGTGCGGAGCCGGGGAAGCCACGTGCGCACCCATGGAGATTGCACCGGCAATAGCGCCACCAACAATGGTCGAAGGAATCACGCGAGCCGGGTCAGCCGAAGCGAAGGGAATAGCACCCTCAGAGATGAAGGATGCACCCAGCAGCCACGCAGCCTTACCGTTCTCACGCTCGTTCTCGTTGAACAGCTTGGGGCGCAGGGTGGTTGCCAGAGCCATAGCCAGCGGCGGAACCATACCGGAAATAATGACGGCAGCCATGATTTCCTGGTTCACGGTCGCACCCGAGGACAGACCAGCGGTTGCGAAGAGGTAAGCAGCCTTGTTGATGGGGCCACCCAGGTCAGAAGCCATCATGGCACCCAGGATCAGACCCAGCAGCAGAGCGGAGCCACCAGACATGGAGGTCAGCCAATCCTGCAGGGTGGTCATAACCCACGCCAGGGGCGCACCGAGCAGCAGGTACATTGCCAGGCCGGCAACCAGAGAAGTTACCAGCGGGGTGATGACCACAGGCATCATCGAGCCAAGCCAGCGGGGCAGCTTCAGGGTGCCCAGAGCGTACGCAATCAGACCGGCGAGAATACCGCCAACAATGCCGCCAAGGAAGCCCGCGTTCACCGCAAGAGCCACCGAACCGGCGATGAAGCCCGGAGCAATACCGGGACGCTGAGCCAAACCGTACGCAATGTACGCGGCAAGAGCCGGAACCATCAGGCTCAGACCGAAACCGCCGATGGTCTGCAGAACAGCACCCAGGTACAGGGTCCAGTGCACGTCACCGAGGTTGAACAGGGTTGCCGAGTCGAGAATCGCCTTGGTGTTCACATCGCCAAGGTTCGGCACCGTAATTGCCTCGAAAACGAAGCCCAGGGCGACCAGAATACCGCCGGCAGCAACGAACGGAATCATGTAGGAGATACCGGTCATCACGGCCTTGTAGATGCGCGAGCCCCATGCACCTTCGGTAGCGCCTGCGCTGTCCTCACCGCTGGATGCGGCAGCGGCAACGCGTGCACCGTTGGGGTTCTCAGCCTCAGCTAGAGCCTCCGCGATCATTTCCTTAGGCTCGTCAATACCGCGCTTGACGGGAGACTCAACAAAGGGCTTACCCGCGAAGCGGTTACGCTCACGCACGTTCACGGACACCGCGAAAATCACGGCGTCTGCGGCGTCAATATCAGCCTGGGTCAGCTTCTCATTACCCGAGGAGCCCTGGGTCTCAACCTTCAGGTCGTAGCCGAGCTCTTCAGCAGCGTACTTGAGGGCGTCCGCAGCCATGTAGGTGTGAGCGATACCGGTGGGGCATGCGGTCACAGCAACAATCTTCTTCACCGGAGCCGAAGCAGCGGGGGTTTCCTGAGCGGAGGCGGCAGATGCGGCGGGCTTAGCCTCTGCCTTCTTCTCGCCCACGCCGAGCGCACCGTTGACCAGTTCAACAATCTCTTCAGCCGAGGAGGCTTCGCGCAAGGATGCGGTGAAGCTCTTCTTCATCAGGGAACGTGCCAGAGTGGAGAGCAGCTTCAGGTGAGCCTGGTCAGCGCCATCGGGTGCAGCGATGAAGAAAATCAGGTCGGCGGGGCCGTCCTTTGCACCGAAGGAAACTGCCGGGTTGGGGCGTGCCATTGCCAGGGTCGGCTCGGTGACGGCGGCGCTACGGCAGTGAGGAATCGCAATACCGCCGGGGATGCCGGTGTCAGTCTTGGATTCGCGTGCCTCGGCAGCCGCGTAGAGCTGCTCGAAGTCGGTAGCGCGTCCGGCATTTACGACTGCCTGGGCGAGCTTGGCAATTACGTCGAATCGGGTCTCGCCGAGGTTCTCGTCCAGCAGGACGAGATCTGCGGTGATCAGATCAGACATATTCCCTCCTCGGGTATGTGTTGGGGCGGGGATTCGCTCAGCGGTGCCGGGCTTCTCCCCTATATGAGTTCAAAGTGTGCGCAGTGTGTGTTGAGTGTGCAGCGTGCGGATATGTGTGTACATATGCGCACAGCACCCCATCTTATATTCCCTTCTGAGAATAAAAGCTGGAGGTGCGAAAACAGCCCGAATTAGAGCTGCAGCTGACGAACAGTGACCTTCTCAGGAGTGGTCTGCTCCAGCGAAGGCATGCGGGTACCGGGCAGAGCAGCAGCAGCCGAACCGTGAGCTACCGCCTGAACCAGGCAACCGGGGGCATCCTCACCACGGGTGTGAGCAATCAAGAAACCGGACAGCGACGAGTCACCGGCACCCACAGTGCTACGAACCTGAATCGGCTCGTGCACAGCGTGCCAGATACCCTGCTCAGTGACCAGCACTGCGCCGCCGCCGCCGAGGGTGGCAAGCACGTACTCGATGCCGTCGCCGAGCAGCTTCTGGGCGGTGCGGGCGGTCAGCTCGGGACTAGCCTCCAGCTCCTCCCAGTTATCGCTACCGGTCAGCTGAGCCAGCTCCTCCGAGTTGGGCTTAATCAGGGTGGGCTTGTGCTCACCGGCGACGGTCGCAATCAGCGGCGCCTCAGAGGTATCAATAGCAATCTTGCCCTCGTAGCCGGAGGCGCGCAGTGCCGCCACCAGCTCGGAGTAGTAGGTCGGTTCCAGACCCGGAGGCAGCGAACCAGCCAAAACCACCCAGTCGGCACCCTTGGAACGCTCAACCACCAGCTCGTCCAGCTTCTGACGTAGTTCAGCATCAAAAACGGTGCCGGGGGCGTTCAGCTTGGTGGTGGTGCCGTCCGGGTCAACCACGGTGATGTTCGAACGAATCGGCTCGCCGGTGGGCAGGTTAGCGAACTCGACGTCCACAGCCTGCAGTGCGGTCAGCACCGGGTCGGTTGCTTCACCGGGCACAATGGCGAGGGTCGGCACACCGGAAACCTGCAGGGCACGCGAAATATTCACGCCCTTGCCGCCGGGATCCTGTACGGCACCGACAGCACGCTGCACGGCACCGTGAGCCAAAGGCGCACCCAGTTCAATGGTGCGGTCCAGGCTGGGGTTTGCAGTCAGAGTAATAATCATTAGGCAATCACAATCTCAACGTTTGCGGCCTCAAGTGCCTGACGGAGGGCACCTTCGGGCTCGCGATCGGTAATGAGGGTGTCAATATCCTCGAATCCAGCGAAGCGGACCAGAGATTCCTGACCGAACTTCGCAGAGTCACAGAGCAAGACCACGCGACGAGCAGACTTGCAGATCGCGGTCTTGACAATGGCTTCGTTCATGCCGGGGGTGGAGATGCCGAAATGCGCTTCAATGCCATTGGCACCGATGAACGCAATGTCGGGGCGCATGGTGCCGAAGTGCTCTGCGGCGCGTGCACCAACAGCAGCCCAGGTCATCTTGCGCAGCTGGCCACCGACCAGCTCGAGGGTGACGCCTTCGGCTTCGGCGAGCTTGACTGCAATGTGCAGTGCATGGGTGATGACGATGCGGTCATTGCCGGTCTTGAGGCTGAAGTTCTCAGCGCCGATGTGGTCGGCGAGAATTTCGATGGTGGAGCCTGCGTCCAGGACGATGGAGCCCGCCTCGGAGTCGCGCAGCATCTGGTATGCCTTGGTGGCGATGCGGCGCTTTTCGGGGGTGTTCATGCCCTGTCGGGAGGAGATGGAGGACTCCAGGGAGGTGGACTGCTCAATGGTGACAGCACCACCGTGGACACGGCGGAGCTTACCTGCCTCTTCCAGTGCGGCGAGGTCACGACGCACGGTCTCCATGGTCACATCGTAACGGCGCGCAAGGTCAGCGCCGTTGACACGACGTGCGGAGGCAACAAGCTTTGCAATTTCGGCACGGCGTTCTTCTGCGAACATAAATCTGGTGTTCCTTTGGGCTAGTGGGAGGAAATCTGTGCGTTCTTTTCTGTGCTCTGCTCGGCTTTTATAACCGTGAGAGACATGGTTTCAGTGAGCCAGCAGAACACTTGAGGGTAATACTTGATTTTATGTGGGTTTTTGTGGGTAAGTCAATATAAAACGCTGTATTTACCGGAATATTACCCGAATGTTCCCTACAGAAACCACACTATATCGGAGGTCACTGCCTGTTTATGTCTGTTTGACCTAATGAACTGTTGGGTTTTCCCGCTCCCCCCTCATCCGCACAGTATCCAACACCTACACGGCGCCCTCACAGGGTAAAAAGTGGAGGCGCCAGCTCCGAAAATCCTCAGCGAGAATCCTCGAAACCAGCGCCTCCACCGGGCACAAAACTTTATTTACCTTGACGCTCACGACGTTCACGACGCCAACGATGCACGCCCAAAGCACCCGCCGCACCCAGCAGGGCACCCGAACCGTTCATCAGCACATCCACCGGATCGCCGGTACGATCAGGCATGAAACTCTGGATCGTCTCAATGCAGGCGCTGACCAAAAATCCCGAGTACAGCACGTGCGGGCGAGCCTTCGGTTTGAGTAGCAGGGCGAAAAGAAAACCGCCCGGAATGAACATGATGACGTTCGAGAGCTGCTCGATGCTCGAATAGGTGATGAACGCAGGCAGCCACCCCTCGGCGTGGCCGGTATCCAGCAGCTGCGCCAGGCGGCCTCCCATCTCGTTATCGTCCACGTGCACGGGGGCGAACACGATACTCGCCACCACCGCGCAGTACAGCGCCGTGACCGGCCAGAGAATCAGCCGCCATACGCGAGCGCCAGACCAACCTTTACCAAACAAGGCGACCCACCTCGTCGAACTGCTTGGTCGAATCCCACGCGAACAGGCCCGGCACGTCAATCGTGAGCGGTTCGGCGTTCGGCACGGTCACGGTCCACTCTTCACCGGCTGCGGCGGAGAGGGCGCGGCGAATGAAGCTGCCGTGGCTGACGGCAATAATCTTCTGGTCGCCGGAGTCTTCTGAGAGTTCACGCACGATATTGCGCAGGGTACGCACCGCGCGGATGTACACGTCGCGTTCGGATTCCACGTTCGGGTAGTAGCGTTCGGGGGCGCGGCGTTCGGGGGCGGGAATGTCCAGGCCCTCACCGGCACCGTAGGCGCGTTCCACCAGCTCGGGGTAGGTCTTGTGCACCTGCAGATCGAAGTGCTCACCGACCAGCTGCGCCGTCTCGTAGGCGCGAGACAGCGGCGAGGACACCAGCACGGTGAACTCCAGACCCATGTCGGCGAGCTTCTTGCCGGTGGTGCGTGCCTGCTCGCGACCGGTGTCATTGAGCGGAATGTCGGTGATGCCCTGCATCAGGTTCGCCTTGTTCCAGTCGGTCTGGCCGTGACGAATCAGGGTGAGGGTCGTGTTCTCGGCGCCCGCCGGTACTTCCTCGGGGCCCAGCTCAGGTTCCAGATGCTGCACAACCAGGCGGTCGATTGCGTTGTCCAGGTACTGCAGGGGCACCTCGGTCAGGGAGGCGTTTACCGGGATCGGGTAGATGCCGTCCTCGTTGAGCAGTTCGGGATGGCGTTCAGCGACCAGGGCGGTCATGGTCATGGCAATCAGCATGCCGTGCGCGGCGACCACAACGGTCTGACCCTCGTATTCGCGGCGGACGCGGTTCAGCGCCGCGAGGGAGCGGGCGAGGAAGTCCTTCTTCGGTTCCACATTGAAAGCATTGTTGGACTGGCGGGAGGCGAGGATCAGCTCGCGGGTAGCAATCTGCCCTTCCAAGTCGCCAAAGGAACGTTCCTGGAAGCCGTCAACGGCACCGCGGTAGGGTACGCCCAGGCCTTCGGCTACGATTTCGGCGCTTTCTACGGCGCGGGAGAGCGGCGAGGAGACGATAGCGTCCACGGTGGTGCCTTCAGCTGCTGCCTGCTTCAGGGCGCCGATAGCGGTGCGGACCTGTTCTCTGCCGGTGTCGTTGAGGGGGATGTCGGTGCCGCCCTGGAAGCGGTGGTCAATGTTCCAGTCGGTCTGGCCGTGGCGTAGGAAGATGATGCGGGTTCCTGCCTCGGGGTCGGCTACCGGAGTGATGATGGGGGTGTTCTGTGCGTCGGTCATCCTTCTAGTATGGCACTGCCTCCATGCAGTTCAAGGCCGCCGCGCAGTTCAAGGCCTCGGTGCAGTTCAAGGGGTGCGCGGCTTATCCCTTCTGCTGAGGCGCACTCATACCGCGGTATGAGCTGCGGGGTGGTTGAGCACCCGGTCGGGCGAATTTTTTCAGGGTTTTCCCATATTTTTCAGCCCCCAGACGGAGGGGTGAGCTGCCGAGAAGCTGAGATGATAGAAGAGTACTTCCGTTAGTTCATACCCAATGAAGGTTGTCATGACGCAGAATCCTCAATCTCAGAACCCGCAGTTCCAGGCTCAGAACCCGTACTCAATGACCCCTCCGCAGGCGGCGCAGCCTGCCGGTCAGTATTCCGCTCAGCAGGGTCAGCCTAACCAGCAGAGCCAGGCGGGCTACTATCAGGGCCAGCCGCAGGGCTACCCGGCTCAGGCACCTCAGCAGATGCAGCAGGCGCCCTTCGCGCGCGGCGCGATTATTTCTGCCCGTAACCTGCACAAGTCGTACGGCAATAACCCGGTGCTACGTAACGTGAGCCTGGATATTTTCCCCGGTGAGTCCGTGGCGATTATGGGTCCTTCCGGTTCCGGTAAGACCACCCTGTTGCACGCGCTCTCGGGCATTATCAAGCTCGATGCCGGTTCTGTGCTGTTCAACGGCCCGACCGGTCAGGTGGCGGTGGAGTCCCTCAGCGAGCGTGAGCGCACCTCCCTGCGCGCTAACTCGTTTGGTTTCGTGTTCCAGCAGGGTCTGCTGGTTCCCGAGCTGACCGCGGAGGAGAATGTCTCCCTCGCCGCGATGATTGCCGGTGTTCCCCGCCAGCAGGCGCGTTCCATTTCGGCTGATCTGTTGAACCGTCTGGGTTTGGGGCAGATGCTGGACCGCCGTATGGGTGAGATGTCCGGTGGTCAGGCTCAGCGTGTGGCGATTGCCCGCTCCCAGGTGAACGGTGCCCCCGTGACTTTCGCGGATGAGCCGACCGGCGCACTGGATTCGAAGACCGCGCGTGAGGTGATGGCTCTGCTGCTGACCATGATTCCGCAGCAGGGTAAGACTCTGCTGGTGGTGACTCACGACCCGAACGTGGCGGCGGCGTGCTCCCGCGTGGTGTACCTGCAGGACGGCCAGATTGTGAGCGATCAGCGCAATAACCAGGGCGGTGTTCCCGCTTCCCAGAACCACGCTCAGAACCTCGGCGCTCAGTCTCAGGCAGGTGCATAATGCAAATCTATGCTCTACTCGCCAAGCGAACCCTATGGAGTTCGCAGGCGATTCTTCCCGTACTGGCTTTTGCCGCCTCCTCGGCACTGTTTTTGACGGTTGCCGGTGGTGTTCAGGCGCTGAGCACGTGGCTTGAGCACGCCAACGTTGACCACGAAATGATCAACCTGATGGGCATTCAGAAGCTCTACATGGGTTTGGCGTGGGTTGCCGCTCTGGTGCTGATTGTTCCGCTCTTTACCCTGGGCGCTTCGGCTGCTCGTTTGAGTGCCCGCCGCCGTGATGAGCGTCTGGCGTCCCTGCGTCTGATTGGTGCCTCCACAACCCTGATTGTGGGTCTGTCTGTTGCGGACGCGCTGGTGTACTCTCTTGTGGGTTTCATCATCGGTCTGTTGCTTTACCTGGTGCTGATTTTCCCCTTTGGCGCTTTGCACTTCATGAACGTTCCGCTGGGTGCTGAGAATATGCTCCTGCCGGTGAGCGTGATTTTCTACTGCTTCCTGGGCTGTATGGTTCTGGCGGCTCTTAGCTCCCTCTTCGGTCTGGCGAAGGTCAGCATCAGCCCGCTGGGTGTGCGTACCCGCGCGAAGGCTGGTTCCGCCGGTTACATTGCTCTGGGTATCGGTGTTGTTCTGGTCATCGCCGTGATGATTCTGGCTTCGACCTCGAAGGGTTTTAGCATGTTCTCACCCTTCCAGGACGGCGGTGCCGATAGCGCGATTAAGAACCTAGCGATTTTCATTGCTCTGCCGGGTCTGCTGATGATGGTTGCTATCGACCTGATTGGTACCTTCCTGGTGTGGGCATACGCAAAGATTCGTGTGCGCATGACCCAGAAGGCGTCGGTTCTGCTGGGTTACCGTGCGGTGCTAGAGTCCCCGCGCGGGGCGTGGCGTCAGGTTTCGGGTGTGGCGCTGTCGACCTTCTTGGTGACCTTCTTCGGCCCCATCCTGATTCTGGCGGGTGAGATGAACAAAACGGCGAAGGAGGTAGGCCCCGCCGCCGGCCCCTTCATGACCATCATGTCGGACATGTTCCAGGGCATGCTGCTCATGCTGTTCTTCTCGTACCTGCTGGTCACCCTCTCCGCAGTGTTGAACCAGAGCGCCGCCATTTACGAGCGTGGTTCGCTGTACTCTTCGCTGAATATGATGGGTACCCCCACGAGGATGTTGCAGGCTTCGCGCCTTACCGTGGTTTTCGGTCCGCTGGTGCTCATTAGCGTGGTTTCTGCGCTACTGGGTCTGCCGCTGACGGCGTTGATTGCGGCGCAGGGTCTTTCCGGTGAGATTCTGGCGAAGATGTTCGGTCTGACCTTCGGCGCTATTGCGCTGGGTCTGGTACTGGTCTATGCGGGCCTGCTGGCAACCATTCCATTTATGCGTCAGGTGACTCATAAGCCGGTGTCCGCTCTCTAAGCTGTACGGTTGCTACCCTCCCGTTGCGTTCTCTCAGGATGCGGCGGGAGGGTTTCTTCATGTGGTTTTCCGTCCCGCCCGGTCTTTCGTTCCGTGGGCGAGGCGCAACCCCGCATGTTTTCTCACGCACCGGGCCACCGCTTCCATAGCCTCAAGCCCTGTGAGAGACTGACATTATGTTTGAACACACAGTACCCTCCGATTGGTTCCCCCGCTGCGCAATCTTCGACTGCGACGGCATCCTCCTCGACTCCGAGACCGTCTGGAACGATGTGCAGCGTGAGCTTTTCGCCCGCTGGTCTGTTCCCTTCACCGAGGAGGTCGAGCACCGCCTCACCGGCCTGGCGGCAGCCGACGTCGCCGAGGAGCTTGCCCTGCTCTCCTACGAGGCGCAGAACGGCCAGAAGCCGAATGTTGCCTCCGCAGAGTACGCCGAGCACCATGAACGCGTGATGAAGGACCTGCTCACCACCGAGCACGAGGTCATCAGCTCCGGCGTGGACCTGATTGAGGGTGCGCAGAAGTTCCTGGGCTTCCTGAGCGAGCACATGCCGGTTGCGGTGGCGTCGAACTCCACCGCGAACATTCTGACCCTGAAAATGGAAAGCTACGGTTACGCCCCGGTGGTGCGCACCTGGGTCAGCAGCAACGACGTTCCGGCCGGTAAGCCCGCCCCGGACATGTACCTGGAGGCGGCACGTCGCCTCGGCTTTGAAGGTCACGAGGCGCTGGCGTTCGAGGACTCCCCCGCGGGCGCGCAGGCGGCACGTGACGCCGGTACAAAGGTCATGATTTACGTTCCGGAAGGCACCGACCCGGCAAAGGCACCGGCCGGTTTTGGGCGCTTCGATTCGTTCAATGACCCGCAGCTCTGGGAGGCGGCACGCACCTGGATCGCCAAGCTTGAGGCGGCACAGCAGTCTGAGGCATAGCAGTCTATGGCGACGCAGAACTAAGCACGTACCGCAGACGCCTCACCGCGCCACCGCCTCACCTGATAGGCAGCATCAAGAAAGACCCCCGGCCCGCTCCTCAAGGAGCAGACCGGGGGTCTTCTATGCTTATCAGCTGCCTCTCTAGCACCCGCTCTTGTAGCCCTTTGACGGCTCTTCAGAGTTGAGTGTGGTTGGAGGC
>NZ_KV811070.1:0-3518 GCF_001812975.1 Rothia sp. HMSC073B08
CCGGTCACCCACACTCAACTCGGAAGAGCCAGTAAAACTGAAGCCATCGAGTGGGAGTAGGCCGATAGGGTTCTGACCTGCGATTTTGAGTGCCGCACTGTGCCGCTGAGTTTCGTTTCGTACGAGAGTCATGACAAAGCCACCAGCGACGGAGATGAGTAAAAGCGATTAAAGAGCCTCCGTTCCCTGCGTTGGGACGGAGGCTCTTTCTTTGCCGTTTTACTCCCTTGTCTCCGTTCGGGGATTATTTCTTGCTCATTTAGGGCTATTCGCGCTGAAAGATTTTGACTAGCTTGGTGTCCTTTATTTCGTAGACAATGTCTGCGACGTTCTCGACCAGCCTCTTATCGTGGGAGACGAACACTATCGTTCCGGCATAGGCGCTCATCATCTGCTCGAGGGCTTCGGCGCTCTTGATGTCCAGGTAATTTCCAGGCTCGTCCATGAGCAAGATGTTGTATCTGCCCAGCAGCATCTTCGCGAGTAGCAGCTTGATGACTTCGCCTCCCGAGAGAACGCCAACGTCCTTTGTCAGGTCGCGCGGTCCGATTCCCATAGAGGCGAGGATGCCTCGAATTTCGGTCATGCTGTACTCGCAACCATCCTGCATGAACGAGATCGCAGACTGACGGGCGTCGAACTTGTAGCCTGTTTGCTCGAAGTAACCGATCTCTGCCTTGGGAGAGATGTTGATACCGTCGGCGCGTCGAGCGATTGCCTTCAGCAGGCTGGTCTTTCCTGTACCGTTGCCACCGGTGATGGCCACTTTGGCACCGAGCGGTATCTCGAATTTCGCGTGGTCATAGAGCATGCAGTTGCCGAAGCTCAAGCTGAAATCGTCTGCCGAGATGGGAAATTTACTATGCAGTTCCAGGGCCTTGCTCTGGCGGAACCGCACGGCGCGAATGCTATCTGGGGCCTCAATCCCTTCGAGCGCTTCGAGGCGCTTCTCCATGTCCTTAGCCGCCTGGTACATCCTCTTCTGTTTGGTGCCGGTTGCTTTCTGATGCCCCAATCGACCTGCATACTCGTTGCTTTTTTTCGCAGCCTTCCGCTTGGCGTCGACCTGCCGTGCTTTTTTCCGTTGTTTTTCGATGGCGGCTTCGAGGCGATCGCGCTCGCGCATCGCCTCTTCGTATCGAGTCGCCTGAGCTTTGCGCTCTTCTTCTTTCTGTCGCAGATAGTCGGAGTAGTCACCCCAGAATTCGGAAATACCGCCGTCTTTGAGCTCCCAGATCTTGTCTACCACCTGGTCGAGAAAATGACGGTCATGGCTCACGATGAGCAGAGCCCCATCAAATGCCTTGAGTTGTCCGACGAGAAGGCGGATGCCGTCTTGGTCGAGGTGGCTCGTAGGCTCGTCGGCGAAGATCGCGCTTGCATGCTGGGAGAGTGCAGAGGCAATCTTGGCGCGTGTTTCCTCCCCGCCGCTCATCGTCTCCTGCGCCACTCCGGCGACGTTGAGACGGGAGAGCATCTCACCACTGTCCTGAGCCGCATCAAGGTCGAGTTCATCGAGTTGGCCGATGAGGGCAATGCTGCCGAAGCGCCTGACGTCGGCGTCCGCAATGGTAAGATTGCCGCTCAGAATTTTAAGCAGGCTGGTTTTGCCTGCGCCATTGTCTCCCACCAAGCCGATGCGATCGTAGGAGTAGATTTCCAACTCTTCGATATCTAGGATATCGCGGCCGGCATATTCCAAAAAGATGTCTTTAGCTTTGACTATGAGTTCCATAGGTTGAACCGCCTTTTGTGTATTAGCGTTTTACTGGAAGCGCAGCCATGCCAAAAAAGATTGCTCACGTCGATTTTTCGCCTTTGCCCAATTGCCGGCGCGAGCGTTTTGACCTTGCGCAAGCCGGCAAATCCGAAAATGATAGTTGGCGACGAATAAGGAGCGCGATGCGGAATGTCGGTGCAATACCTCGTCGTCGCAAGGGCTTGAAGGCTGACGCTTGAACCGATGGCTGCTGCCTCTTTTTTTCGAATACTTGGGCTATTGAATCTGCCCGGTATCTCTTTTCCCCGCGTTTCGGACGCTCGGAGCAAGCAGCATAGCCATCGCAAGCAGTACCATGGTCGCTCCAGAGCCGACGAACCATAACGGAGCTCCAAGCAGATCCGCAAAAACGGAGGGGGCTGCGAGGCCCATGGGCATGGCCGACGCCATGATGGTTCCGTAGAGGCCGAAAACGCGGCCTAGGTACTCAGGAGGTATCTGCTCCTGCATAAGGGCAGTCTGGGTTCCCGCGTACAACGGGGAGCATGCGCCCATAAGAAAGCTCACCGGCAGGAAAGCAGCGAACAATGACGGGCCGAGCGATCCGGATACGATTGCGGCAATGCCGAAGCCGGCAATCGCGGCGACCATGGTGAACGACCTATTGCGGAACCCTCCCGTGGCCGCCAAAATGCCGGACCCAGCCAGCATGCCTGCAGAAAAAAGGATTTCCACCAAAGCGGCATCCCCCGTGCTACCGCCAAAATGCCCCAAGGTCATTATTGGGAACAATGCCGCGAGCGGAGAGAACGCGAAAGCGAAGACGAACCCGCACCAAAGAAGGGCGAACAGCCCCCTGTACTCCCTAATCAGCTTGTAGCCGTCCGAAATCTCAGAGAAGAGCTCTCGAACCTTATTGGAAAAGGACAAGCTGCGGTCGGCTTCATCGAGGCCCCCTGCGTCTATCTGTGCGGCGAGGACGGCTAAAGAAGCGAAAAGCGCTCCCAGCACGTCGAGGACAATCATAGCGGTAATGCCCGCCACGGGATAAATCACTGCTGCAAGCGCGGCGCCAAGAATGTATCCGCCGGACTGAATCGCCTGAGTCACCCCCGATAGGCGAACGAGATGCTCTGGCGGGGCGAGATGGGGCGTGAGAGATTGGGAGGCTGGCGTGTAGAACGAAGTACCAACTGCACGGAGAAACAGGGCGATGAGAATTAGCCATGCAGGTAAGCTGCCGGCCAACGAGGCAATCGCCAAGGCGGCACCCACCGCGGCAATGAAGAGGTCGGTGCCGATGAGGACACGTTTCAAAGGCAGTCTGTCGACAACGGCGCCCGCAAGGATTCCGAACAAAGCAATCGGCAGAAAGCCTGCCAGCGATGCTAAGGAGAGGAGAGAAGACGACCCTGTCGTGAGGGCGAGATGCCAAATAAGACCCATTTGGAGAATCGAACTCGTCAATGTCGAAACGAGCTCCCCGCCCCATACGAAACAAAGCTTGAATTGCCATGAATGGCACAGCAGAACAGACCTGCCCCGAGAGGTTTCAAATATCATGGTTATGTCCAATCGTGAAATGGCGTGCAGAAAAACAGCGCGACGCCACAACAGCGCCGCTTTCTAGGCGCTCATCCACGTGCGGAAAAGACCAACCACGACACCCCTCCTTTGTTAATTCGGTCTGGCAAACCATTTAATATTAACGAGGCTTGAGTTTGCCTGTCAAGTAGCGTCCCGCATAGTGGTGTAACCGTGGGTGGTCGGCCCGTTGCTTGTGATGGGTGCGGTCACC
>NZ_KV811071.1:0-2099 GCF_001812975.1 Rothia sp. HMSC073B08
TCACCCACACTCAACTCGGAAGAGCCGTTAATAGTGACCATTACTATGAACGTGACAAAATTGTGGTCCGTAACCCCGACGGCACTCAAACCGTAGAACTTGAAATTAATGCGGAGGATATTAAAGAGCTACAGGGCGTGTATTTGGGTTCCGAAGCGGAGCTGAGGGTCTATTTCTCAGATAATCCTTACTACGGTTCAGAGAACCATAATTTTACGGTTGCTGCACCAGTTCGGCTGGCGGATTCCCCTACCCCGTTGACCCCTCCCACCCCTGCGGAGGATAAGAAACCTGACAACCCGGTTGGCATGAAGCTCACCTCGGGCACCCTCAATATTTCTGAGGGCGGCACTGTCTCTGTGACGACTGCACCGCTGAGTGCCGAGTTCCGCGCGAAGTACACGTTCTATGAGTTCGGCATTGTGGAGCGCGGTCAGAATTACTTCTGGTCACGTTACGGCGATCCCCTTCCTGAAGCACAGTACGGCAGCAAGGTTGCCAGCCTCCGTGCTGAGGGTAAGGCACACGATAATCCTGATGGGAGCGTCACGTTCACTCTTGATATCCCGAAGCAGTGGATGATGGTTCCTGAGGGTACTCTCTTCGATGTGGTGCTGACTTACTACCCGTCCAATCAGTCGGAGCCGGACCCCTATTCTCCGTATGATGATCCCCGTAGTACGGCACGAATTCCCTTGCCCACGGTGCGCGACCCTGAGCCTGATCAGCCGACGTACCGCTACAGCATTTCAGCGGTTGATAAGCCGTGGCAAGATACGACTCTGACGGTTGAGGGCTACCATATTCTTCCCCCGAACATCGTAGGCGGGTACGACAGCCAGGCGTACGTCACTCTGTATGAGGCAGACCCGGCTACGGGAAAGATTATGGGACACCCTGTTTTCTCCCATGTTGTTCCGTTGACGGGCAACTGCTTGCATCACTGTACGGGTTTCCGCAATAACTATTTCGGCACGAAGATGACGATTCCGGCGGGTACGTTGAAGCCGGGCAGGCTCTACATGATTGGTATCTACGGTTCTAATCTTCCTCACCCGGGCGAGGAGGACTATAACGGCAGCTTGCTGACCAGTGTTGCGCAGTTCCTTCCGGTGCGGTCTGGGCAGCCGAGCGATAACCAGCCGGATCCTGACCAGCCTGTAGCGCGGCCGGATTTGTACATTCCGTATAAGCGCATCAACCCGTATCAGGAGATGAATACTCTCACCGCGCGTGTCTCAAATCTTCCGAAGCTTACCGAGGGCTATTACCGTTTCTCGGTTCAGGCAACGGATGATTTTGGCGAGCTGACCGGTGAGAAGGCTTTGGAACAGGTTATTCCCGTTGAGCGCATCCACGATGGTGCCGCGGAGGAGAAGCTGAATATTCCCGGTAGCGCTCTGAATTATGAGGGGTCTTACAGGGTTGTTCTGGAGAAGGTAATCCCTGGCAAGGATGGCACCGCGGATGCGGTCGAGCCGGTGGCTTCTGAGAATCTTGATCTCTTGGCGAATACTACGGAGGAGCAGAAGGCGGCTCTTGAATGGGTTAAGCAGCAGGCTCTTCTGGACGAGAGTAAGACCGTTTTGAGTCGCCGCGATGTGACGGTGGCGCTGTACCGCCTGGCGGGTGCACCTCATGTTGAGCTGCCTGCAACCAGTCCTTATGCGGATGTGGCGACGAGCGACCCGGACTACGCCGCGTACATTTGGGCTCGTCAGAATGGCATTACCTTCGGCTGGGCTGACGGCAAGTTCCACCCGGAGGCAAACCTTTCGGCACGTTCTACGTTGGCGTTCTTGTACAGGTACCAGCGGATGATCGCGCCGGCTCCTGCGCCGGAGTCGAGCAGTTTGCCGTCTTCGTCTGTGCCCAAGAACAGTAGCGTGCCGGGTGATTCTCCGGTCCGGGTTTCGCGTTCGCATTGGTCCGATTATGAGCGTACGGATACTGCATTCTGGCGGGAGTCGCTGTGGGCTACTCAGCAGTTCATCTGGGGTTATACGGATTATGATCGCCGCTACGCTGAGGATTTCAGTTCGGATACTGTTTCTTCTTCGGAGTTCTCGGTCATGCTGTACCGCATGGCGCACGGCGGC
>NZ_KV811071.1:2199-3217 GCF_001812975.1 Rothia sp. HMSC073B08
GTCATGCTGTACCGCATGGCGCACGGCGGCAGTCGTCTTGGTTAGTTTCGGTGCGTGAGGGGGCTGGCGGGCTGTGTTCTTCGAGTCGTTGTGCCGCAGGCTCAACAGCTAGATCAGTCCCGTCCCTAGCATCCTTTACAGGCACCGGTGAGGGGAATCGGGAGTGTTACCCGATGGGAATCTTCCCGTGAGTAGCGCCCCGGTTTCCCGGCCCTTGATTTACTCAACCTTTTTCACTCGCTTCACCTATTCACGCTTCACCTGTTCATTCGCTTCACTCACCGTACAGTTTTTTGTAGAAGGGATAATGATGTCTTCATTCTTCACACCACGAGGCACCCGGTGCCGCTCCACTGCCCCGCGCCGTTCAGCTACCCAGCATCACCCGGCGAGCACCCGCGCGCTCAGCCTGTCGTTGCTGCTGGGTTTGAGCCCGCTTGCCGGTATCACCCCGGCGGCACTCGCAACACCGACCCAGGCAGCACCTGAGCAGCAGGCACAACCGGCACAGGCGACCCCCGCCTCCCCCGCTGCAGCTTTGAACCAGCGCCAGACAGAAAACCAGCAAATTCCTGAAGGTCAGGGCGAGCAGACCAGTTCGCTACCGACTTTGCGCGTCACCAGTGGCACGTTAAGAATTGAGACTGGCGGCACGGTGCATGTTGAAGGCACCGGCTTCACTCCCGAGTTCTTGGCACACAATGAGCTGCGTAGCCTCATTATTGCGCCCAAGGGTTCCTCGACCTATGTCGGTCCTTACCATGAACCGGCGTATCAAGGGCCACGCTTTGATGTTCCGAGGCTTTCAGCAGACGGAACTTTCAGCGCCGACTTGGAAGTATCCTCCAACGACATCCCTGCGGGCATGGAGTACGAAGTTATTTTGACCTACCGTCCGCTGGATGAGGCGCACCCCTATCAGTGGAGCACTGAGGATCGTATTCGCACAGCACTCGCCGTGACGAGTAATTTCCCACAGTCTGTTTTGCGGCTCTTCCGAGTTGAGTGTGGGTGACCG
>NZ_KV811072.1:0-4212 GCF_001812975.1 Rothia sp. HMSC073B08
TACCAAAAAACTGGTAACCGCCCCGCCTTAATAGTGCACTGATGCCGCGTGCACAGCAGAGGTATCTAGCGATAATTCACGAACTGCAGGTCAACCTCAAGGTCAGCGGACTTGAGCATTGCAATGACTTCCTGCAGGTCATCGCGGGACTTGGAGGAGACGCGCAGCTCATCGCCCTGGATGTTTGCCTTCACGCCCTTGGGGCCCTCTTCGCGGATCATCTTGGAGATCTTCTTCGCCTGATCCTGCGCGATGCCTTCCTTGATGGAGCATTCGATGCGGGTTTCCTTGCCGGATGCGTAGGGCTTGCCGGAGTCCAGGGACTTGAGGGAGATGCCGCGCTTGACCAGCTTGGACTGGAAAACGTCGAGCACTGCCAGGGCGCGCTCTTCGGCGTTTGCCTTGATGAGAATCTTGTCGCCGGAGTAGTCGATTTCTGCGCCGACGCCGCGGAAGTCGTAGCGCTGGGAGATTTCCTTCTGCGCCTGGTGCAGGGCGTTGGATACTTCCTGCTTGTCGACCTTGGAGACAACGTCGAACGAAGATTCGCTAGCCATGGGCTTTCCTTTCGTGAATGAGGTGCTACTGGCACCGGTTAGTACTAGCCTACCGGGTTGGGGGCTCTTGTTCACAGCTAACTATCAGAAATACGGGCCTGTTTTTTGGAGAGGGTTGTAATCCTGCAAACGGGTTAAAAATATGGGGCCGGTGACTCCATCTCACTGAAAGTCACCGGCCCCATGCTGCAGCCGTGCGTCATGTTCTCGAATCTACAGGGGAACAGACGCTGCCGTATCTTACGAACCAGATGCGGCGGCTGCCACGGCCTCGCGAACGCGAGAACCGAGCTCAGGGTGAACGCTATCCCAGTATTGGAACGCGCGTTCACGAATCTCGTCGGAACGAACAGCACCTACGTGACCGGAGATGTTGCTGATCAGGCGTTCACGTTCTTCGTCGTTCATGGTTACCTCGTAGAGGGTGCGTGCCTGCGAGAAATCATCGTCATCCGGACGCAGGGTGTAGGCGGTGCGTACCAACTCGCCATCAGACTCCCAGCTGCCTTCGCCAGCGCGCTCCGCATCCGCATGCGGACCGCCCAGGCTGTTTGGTGCGTAAGTGGGAACGGAGGGGTCGTTGAAGTTGTAGCGCATCGAACCGTCATGTGAATAGTTGTTCACCGGCGCCGCGTGGGGTGCGTTCACCGGCAGCTGCGCGAAGTTGGTGCCGATGCGGTAGCGATGCGCATCCGGGTAGGAGAAGATACGACCGAGCAGCATCTTATCGGGTGAAGCCGCGATACCGGGCACAAAGTTCGAGGGGGAGAAGGCCGCCTGCTCGATCTCGGCGAAGAAGTTCTGCGGGTTGCGATCCAGCACCATGCGGCCCACCTTGATCAGCGGGTAATCCGAGTGCGGCCAAATCTTCGTCAGATCGAAGGGGTTAATACGGTAGGTCTTCGCGTCCTCGTAGGGCATAATCTGCACGTAGAGCGTCCAGGCGGGGTAGTCGCCACGCTCGATAGCCTCGCGCAAGTCGCGGCGGTGGAAGTCAGCATCCTTGCCCGCCATTTCATCGGCCTGAGCCTGGGTGAAGAACTCGTTGCCCTGCTCGGTCTTGAAGTGGTATTTAACCCAAAAGCGCTCGCCTTCGGAGTTAATCCACTGGTAGGTGTGCGAGCCGAAGCCATCCATATGGCGCAGGGTTCGGGGCAGGCCGCGGTCTCCCATCAGCCAGGTTACCTGATGCGCCGATGCCGGATTGAGGCTCCAGAAATCCCACTGCATGTCGTTATCGCGCAGACCCGAACCGGGCATACGCTTCTGCGAGTGGATAAAGTCGGGGAACTTGATGGCATCGCGAATGAAGAAGATAGGAGTGTTATTACCTACCAAGTCGTAGTTGCCTTCGGTGGTGTAAAATTTTACCGCGAAACCGCGGGGGTCACGCCAAGTATCGGGGGAACCGGATTCGCCAGCCACGGTCGAGAAACGAATCAGTAGCTCGGTTTTAACGCCCGGCTGAAAGAGCGCCGCACGGGTGTACTGCGAAACATCTTCGGTGGTTTCAAAGTAGCCGTATGCGCCGGTTCCCTTTGCGTGCACCACACGCTCGGGCACACGCTCACGGTTGAACTGAGCGAGCTTTTCAACAGCGTAAGCATCGTGCAGAACGATGGGACCATCGGCGCCCACGGTGAGCGAATGATCATCTGAAGCTACCGGCGTGCCAGTGCTCGTGGTGGTGTAAGAACCGGGATGAATGGGGTTCTGCGGGGTCTGATACATATTTGCTTCTCCTTGTGTTTTTGGTGATGCTATGTGGTTTTCGACGAGCATTCTTCCTGTTTTAGGGTGCAACTAACGAACACCAAGGCGCTGTTTCACGCCCGGAGTAAGGTGTTGGAATGTGGTTCGTTAGTGCTGAACGCTCGCTGCGGCTTGCACCTGGCTGTTCGCCAGTTCTGCTTCTGCCTCAGTTTGACAGTCTGCTCAGACGCCTCGATACAGTACATCTGCGCTGATAATCGCCATGCCGTGGAAGTCGTTGGGAGTTAGGCAGGGCGCTGAGCCGACAGCGCAGTCTACATCCTGAACTTTTCCGCAGCGAATGCAGAATGCGTGGTGATGGTTATCGCCCGTGCGTGTCTCGTAGAGCCTCGGGGTTCCCGGGGGCTCAAACTTACGCAGCATGTCGATATTCGTTAGATCCGTGAGGATCATATACACCGACTGCACGGTAATGGTAGGAATCTCTTGCCGCACAACGGTAACTATTTCCTCGGCATTGGCATGGGGATGAGCCTGAACCGCACGTAGAACAGCAAGCCGCTGTTTCGTGACCCTGCGCCCCTTAGCGCGCAAGTTTTGCGACCAAGATTCCGTGAGAAGTCCGGTCGCGGATTCTGCTGCCAACGGTAGCACGCCGGTGTGGGAGCATCCGTGAAGAGGGTGCTCGGGTTCCGGGTGTGCGTTCGTATCTAGGGGTTCGGTCATGAACAATACCCTACCGTTAATCTGACTTTTTCACAATTACAATTACGATAAATTCATAATAAGAGCCGTGTTTGGGGTACTTTCACCATGACACTATGTCGCTAAAACCGCGAATTTCTGGGAGATAACAGAACATCCTGAGACTTCACGTGACCTTGCTCGTATTCGATGAACCTGTGGATGCGAGAATACGAAATACACGCTGGTGGCGAATCTGGATGTCTGCCTCATATATATCCCGTGTGCTGTAATCTAATACGTTCACGGCAACACGATTTCTAAAGGTATACGCAATGCACAAACACTATAACGGGCTTAAGACCGCCCTTCTGCTGGGCGGCATGGTCGGTCTGCTGATGCTTTCGGCGGCGGCCTTTCAACATACTTCCGCAGCTCAATTTTTATCTGGGGTTTCGCCCTTGTGAGCTTGGGTACCGTTGCATATTCATACTGGAACTCCGATAAACTCGCGCTGCGTTCCATGAACGCCTACGCCGTTACCCGCGAGGAGGTTCCGGTTCTGTATGACATTGTCGAGGAACTTTCCTCGCGCGCCGCTCAGCCTATGCCGCGCCTATATGTGGCACCCACCCAGACTCCAAACGCCTTCGCGACTGGGCGCGATCCGCGCAATGCCGCCGTCTGCTGCACCGAGGGTATCTTGCAGCTTCTTGACGAACGCGAAATGCGCGGCGTTCTTGGGCACGAGCTCATGCACGTCTACAACCGCGATATTCTTACAAGCTCGGTGGCAGCCGGTATCGCAACCCTGATTACGGCGGCGGCACAGATTGTTGGTTTTGGCTCCATGATGGGCGGGAACCGTGAGCGCGGCGGCGGAAACTTTTTGAGCATAATCCTGATGTCGCTTCTGGCTCCCATTGCTACGGCGGTTATTCAGATGGCTATCAGCCGCACCCGCGAATACGATGCCGATGAAGACGGTGCAAAGCTTACGGGCGATCCGATTGCGCTTGCCTCCGCCCTGAATAAGTTGGAGAAGGGTGTCTCGCTCTACCCAATGGATCCCAAGAATCAGCAGGTTGTGAATACCTCGGCCTCTATGATTGCGAACCCCTTCGGTGGCCTGAAGAACCTCATGTCTACTCACCCACCGATGGACAAGCGCATCGCCCGCCTGCAGCAGATGGCGCGCGATAACGGTCAGCTATAAAACCTGCGTACGTGTTTGTCTTATAGATGGAAGGCGGGGCGG
>NZ_KV811073.1:0-6027 GCF_001812975.1 Rothia sp. HMSC073B08
GCCTCCAACCACACTCAACTCTGAAGAGCCACTTATCCGCACTGATTCTGTAACTACTTGTATGATTTTTTCCAATTCGCCCCTGAGTCTTCGTATAGCTCTTACCCATTGCATCCATGATGGTAATATCTACCCCGTCAGCGACACCATAAATCACATCATACGAATTTAAATAGTCTTTACTCCTTACGGCCCGAACTCGAAATAGATTCCCATTCTCATCTTTACGTATGTCACCAAGTCCATTAGGATAATATCCATCAAAATGATTATCCAATTTGAGGTTCAGTCCCCCTTCACCATCGTAAATAAGGGTTCCTGCAACCTTGTTATCAGGATTTTCGGGAAGCCACCAATGACCAACCCATTCACCCTTTTCAGCAAAAGGAAATGGAGATTCATTCATTTTATCCTCCAAATAAAAGAATCAAGCTAAAACAGAATTTCATCTAGGTGACATTTTTGTATTACCTACATAAATTTCAATTAGCGAATTACATTACGCATTAAGAGTACAGAAAATCCGGTGACAGTGAGATGAATTTCGTCATCCCTCCATCACCGGATTCTCAAAGTCCTATCGACCCGTCAGCTTAGACGTTGAAGCGGAACTCCACCACGTCGCCGTCCTGCATGATATAGTCCTTGCCCTCCATACGGACCTTACCGCGAGCCTTCGCCTCCGCCATGGAGCCAGCCTCATCCAGATCCTTGAAAGACACAACCTCAGCCTTAATGAAGCCACGCTCAAAGTCAGAGTGAATCACGCCAGCAGCCTGCGGCGCAGTATCACCCTTATAAATAGTCCAGGCGCGAGCCTCCTTCGGGCCAGCAGTCAGGTAAGTCTGCAGCCCCAGGGTCGAGAAGCCCACGCGAGCCAGCTGGTCCAGGCCGGACTCATCCTGACCGTTCATCTCCAGCATCTCGCGAGCCTCCTCCTCAGACAGCTCCACCAGATCAGCCTCCAGCTTCGCATCCAGGAACACAGCCTCAGCCGGCGCCACCATGTCACGTAGCTCCTGCTGCTTCTCCTCAGACGCCAGAATGCCCTCATCCGCGTTGAACACGTAAATGAACGGCTTAGCAGTCAGCAGGTTCAGCTCCTTCAAATGAGCCAGCTCCAGCTTCGCGTCCTTCGCACGAGAAATGATGGTGTCACCATCCTCCAGGATCTTCTGCGCAATCTTGTAGGTCTCCAGCTGAGCGGCGTCACCCTTCTTAATCTTCACAGCCTTCTCCAGACGCGGAATAGCGTTCTCCAGAGTCTGCAGGTCAGCCAGAATCAGCTCAGTGTTGATGGTCTCCATATCGGAGGCGGGGTCGACCTTGCCGTCCACGTGAATGACGTCCGGGTCATCAAACGCACGTACCACCTGGGCGATAGCGTGCGCCTCACGAATGTTCGCGAGGAACTTATTACCCAGGCCCTCACCCTCAGAAGCGCCCTTCACAATACCCGCAATATCAACGAACGAAACAGTCGCAGGCAGAATACGCTCCGAACCAAAAATCTCAGCCAGACGGTTCAGACGCGCATCCGGCAGGTTCACCACGCCCACGTTCGGGTCAATGGTCGCGAACGGGTAGTTAGCCGCCAGCACAGTGTTGCCGGTCAGAGCGTTGAACAGGGTGGACTTGCCCACGTTAGGCAGGCCAACAATGCCGATAGTTAGAGCCACAAGTTTTCCTTCGAATCATGTACCCCACCAAACACTCAGGATGCGCCGCGTACGTGATGCGGCGGGTGCGGGCGGGCACAGGGCGAAAATGGTGCCCGCTTCCAAGCGCGGCACCGCCGGTCTCGGGAAGAAACGGGTGCGGGGCGCCTGCGGGCATAGACACTACCATTCTACCGTGTTCGGGCAGGAGCCGCCCGTGTTGATGAGAGCAGGGGGCTAGAGCCAGCCGTTCTCCGTGGCGATACGCACCGCATCCTGACGAGTCGACGCACCCGTCTTCGCCATCGCCGCCGACAAATAATTACGCACCGTACCCGCCGACAAAAACAACGCCGACGCAATCTGCTGAGCCGTACCACCCGACGCCGCCTCACGCAGCACCTGCGCCTCACGCTCCGTCAACGGAGAAGCACCCGTCACCAAAGAATCCGCCGCCAACGACGGATCCACCACACGCAACCCCGCATGCACACGACGAATCGCCTCCGCCAACTGACGAGCGCCCGTATCCTTCACCACGAAACCACTCGCACCAGCTTCCAGCGCACGGCGCACATAACCCGGGCGGCCAAACGTCGTCACAATCAGCGTGCGCACCGGCTCACCCGACTCACTCACCGCACCCGCATCACGCAGCGCCGCAGCCGCCTCAATACCATCAGCCAGCAGAGTGCCGGGCATCTGCACATCCAACAGCACCACGTCAGGCTTCAACAGGGCAACCGCGCCCAACACCTCATCACCGCTACCGACCTGGCCCACAATCTCCAGGTCAACCTCCAGACCCAGCAGAGCGGCAAGAGCCTCACGGATAAGCTGCTGGTCATCAGCGAGCAGAACACGAATCATGGGAGCCTCCCTGGGGCGGATACGGGGCGAAAAATACTGGGCGGAACAACCGTGAGAGGTTGCCTACCACCACCATACAGGGGCGGGTAGCTCCCCCGTCCAGGGCGCGGCGCCATGTTCCACAATCTACAGCAGCGAAGTATCGCCGTCCATGCTCACGCGGATGCGCGTACCCACCCCACCGCCGGGATTCTCCGCCAGCCACTGCTCGGGCGCCGTCTCAATCACCACGCTACCGCCGGACGCCGCCACACGCTGAGCCATGCCCGTCAGGCCGTTACCGCGCGCATCGCCCGCACCCACGCCA
This sequence comes from Rothia sp. HMSC073B08, assembly GCF_001812975.1. NCBI lineage: Bacteria > Bacillati > Actinomycetota > Actinomycetes > Micrococcales > Micrococcaceae > Rothia > Rothia sp. HMSC073B08. The sequence continues at coordinate 2,836 of NZ_KV811073.1, forward strand.
TTGTCGAGGATGTCCAGACCGGTTGCGCTCAGACGCACCCGCGCCGCGTTCGCGCCCGAGTGGCGCACCATGTTCGTGACCGCCTCACGCAGAACCCATGAGAAGAGCTTCGCGTTCACACCAGCCACCGCGAGCGCGCTCTGAGCATCCGGCAGTTCGACGCGAATACCGGCGGTCTGCAGGGCACGACCCGCACCCTCAATCTCACCCGAAAAGTCGGGCACGCGCAGGCGCGTCACGGTCGAGCGGACCTCCGCCAGGGATGCGCGAGACAGCTGCGCGATAGCCTCCATCTCGGCGCCGGCGCGGGCGGGGTCAATCTCCAGCAGGCGCTGCGCCAGCTCCGCTTTGAGGGTGATGACGGTCAGGGAGTGGCCGAGCACGTCGTGCACATCGCGGGCGATTTCCTCGCGTTCCTCAGAGAGCGCCAGGGAGGCACGCGCTACGTCCGCGCGTTCGCCCAGCTCAATCAGGTAGGAGAAGCCCAGCATGCCCACCATCGGCGCACCGATAAAGAGGGCAATTCCGCCGTGCGCGGTGACGTCAAAACCGATGCCCGCCATAAAGATTAGCCAGGATGCCAGGGCAATCGTCGCCGCTACACCGAAGCGCAGGGGGTACGGGGCGATTGTGCCAAAAACCCAGAACGCCACAAAGTACATGCTGAACGACAAGAACACCGTATACGCCGATTCCAGTCGCAGCGCCGTCAGGCCAGCCACAGGCAGTGCCATCAGCACCGTCCAGATGACGCTTCGACGCACCGTGGAGGTGACCGGCACCAGCCACGGCACCGCGTACGCCGAGCAGTTCACCACCGCAAACAGCACCACCAGTGCCACACCGGTCCAGCGCACCGGCGCCAGCTCCGGGGTGGTGAGGAAGCTGTCCAGCGGCATGAGCAGAAACACCAGCCACGGGGCGCTAAAGCCCAGCGCCAGCCAGTTCACGTTGCCGCTGCGTTCCCGGTGGAGGAAGCGGAAGCGGTGCTTGCCCAGGGTGCGCTTCGCGGCGGAGGGTGCCGCCTCGTTCTCCGTGTGGGGGTGTTCGTTCTCGTAGGAATGGGTGTGGGTTTCGGTCATGGTTCTAGCCTAACGTGCGGGTGCCGCGGGTGCAGATACCACCGGTGCGGCATTGTTAGTAGCAGCGGTGTCAGTAGGGGCTGTGTTAGTAGGAACAGTGTGAGTGGATACGGCTTCCGCCGCAGCCTCGGGAGCCCCTGATACTACGGAACCTTTGAGACTGCGGCGGGAAGAAGCATTTAGCGGCGGGTTGCGCGGCGCATCAGCAGGGCAGAAACACCCAGGAAGATAGCCGCCCACACGACCAGGCTCACCACGGCGTACCAGAGCGGCTCGGTGACGAACCAGTCCTCACCACCGCCCAGAATAATGGTCTGACCTGCGGCGAAGGGGTAGCGGGCAATCTCAGCGGCACCGTACAGCGGGGTGAAGCGGGCGTACTTCAGCAGGTCGGTGCTCAGCGGGGAGAACACGGTACCGAAGAAGCTCATAATCACCAGCAGACCGTTCGCAATGGACACGGCGTTCTCGTTACGAATCAGCAGACCCATCATGATGCCGTAGAAGGCGAACACCAGACCGCACAGCACCGTCAGCGCGCCAGCGGCAAGCTGCTGGTTCACCGGGATCTCAACGCCGGTAAACATGCCCACAATGTTCACCGCAATCACCGGCACCGCAGAAATCACCAGGGCGGTCAGTGCCTTCGCACCCAGGTACTTGCCGGTGGTCAGCGGGGTCAGCGCCAGCTGGCGGTTCCAGCCGCTGGAAAGCTCAGCGACGGTGCTGCCGCTAATCGCCACGGTGTTCTGCACGGCACCGTAGAGCGCCATGCCAATCATGACGTACGCTGCTACATTGCCGTCACCCATCGGCTGGGAGGAGTAGTCCTGCATCGCGCCAAAGAGCAAGAAGAAGACGATGGGCAGTGCCACGCCGAAGAAGAATCGGTCGGTCGAGAGGATAGAAGCGCGGATGTCGTAGAGTGCGTAGCGGAGCATGATTTTTCCTTGAGGTGTGTAGCGGCGGCGTGGCGTTTAGGTGGGGTGGTGTTGAGGCGGTCTAGTGTTTAGGCTTCGGTTGCCTTGGAGGCGGCGGCCTGCTCGGTCAGCAGGGTGAAGGACTCATCCAGGGAGGGTTTGATAACCTCCAGGTCGGTGATGCTGTAGTTGTTCAGCAGAGTGCGCAGGACCTGCTCAATCTCCAGCACGGAGATGCGGTGGCGGTACCCGCCGGACTCTTCGGTGACCTCAACCGGCACATCCAGGTCGGTGATGGGTGCGGGTGCGAGGAAGGAAAGGTGGCGGTGGCCGGTCAGGGCGCGAATCTCGTCGGAGGAGCCGTCAGCGATGATGGAACCGGATTCCATGAGCACGATGCGCTGTGCGAAGTTCTGGGCTTCTTCCAGGTAGTGCGTCGCAAAAAGAATGGTCGTTCCACGCTCGGCGATGGCTTCCATACGCTCCCAGAAGGTGCGGCGCGCGTTCACGTCCATGCCGGCGGTCGGCTCGTCCAGGATCAGCAGTTCCGGCGAGTGCATGGTCGCCAGAGCGTAACGCAGACGCTGCTGCTGACCGCCCGAGCACTTACCGACCTTACGCTTAGCAATCTCGGTCAGGTCGGCGTTGGCGAGTACCTCATCCACGTCAATGGGCTTGGGGTACAGCGCCGCAATCATCTCGACCGTGGCGCGGATCGTCAGGTCCTTGAGCAGGCCACCAGTCTGCTGAACCGCACCGAGCAGACCGGCGCGTGCTGCCTCGGAGGCGTTGCGGCCGAAGACGCTCAACTCGCCGCCACTGGGCTGAGTCAGACCAAGAATCATGTCGATGAGGGTGGTCTTACCTGCACCGTTGGGGCCGAGCAGGGCGATGATTTCGCCGCGCTTGACGGTCAGGTCAATCGAGTCGACGGCGACCACGGTGCCTGCCGAGCGGGTGGTGAAAACCTGGCGGAGGGAGCGGGCGGAAATAACGGTTTCTGCGGTGTTGTGCTTGCTGTTCTGAAGTGCTGCGGTGTTCATGGTTCTATTACACCGCCGGTTTTCGCGCCGCTGCGGTACAGAGTGTCATGACCTGCCCATGACAAATGTCATGAGTTCGCGCAGTGGCTGTTTTTATGAGGCAGTTACCGCTGCGGAGGCGGTCACGCGAAGCGGGGGCTCCGTCCT
>NZ_KV811073.1:6127-10592 GCF_001812975.1 Rothia sp. HMSC073B08
GGGCGCCGCAGAGGGGGCACTCCCCCGCGAGCGGAAACCGGCGCATGCCGCTGCTGCCCCAAACCGTGCATCCTCAGGCACGAAAAACCCCGCGTAGCGAGACCACGAAGCAGCAGAGGCGGTCACGCGAAGCGGGGGCTCCGTCCTCAAGGCGCCCCGGCGCCGCAGAGGGGGCACTCCCCCGCGTAGCGAGACCGTAAAGCTGCGGAGGTAGCCGGTTACGCGAAGCTGCGCAAGCGTCCCTACCCGTGCATCCCGCACATCAGACGCAAAAACCCCGCATCTTCTCCCCACACGGGGAAGAGGACACGGGGTCGTAAGTATAAGAATTTAGCGAGTCGGCTTAGCGCCGCGGCCACCGAGCTGGCGGCCTACGTTCTCATCGTTCTTCAGGGCGGAACGCAGTTCCTTCGGCAGGGAGAAGAGAATGTCTTCCTTCGCGGTCTCCACCTCTTCGATGGTGTTGTAGCCGTACTCGGCGAGCAGGGCCAGTACCTCCTGAACCAGAACCTCGGGCACGGACGCGCCGGAGGTCAGGCCCACGGTCGCCACACCCTCGAACCAGGACTCGTCCACCTGGTGTGCGAAGTCCACACGCTCGGCACGCTTAGCGCCGTATTCGAGTGCCACTTCCTTCAGGCGCACGGAGTTCGAGGAGTTTGCCGAACCAACCACGATGACCAGGTCAGCGCGCGGAGCGATTTCCTTGATAGCGCCCTGGCGGTTGGAGGTTGCGTAGCAGATGTCGTCCGAGGGCGGATCCTGCAGGGACGGGAAACGCTCACGCAGACGCGCCACGGTTTCCAGGGTCTCATCCACAGACAGGGTGGTCTGAGAAATCCACACAACCTTCTCGGGGTCGCGGACCGTTACCTGATCCACTTCCTCGGGCGAGTTCACGATCTGGATGTGCTCGGGCGCCTCACCGGCGGTACCCTCGACCTCTTCGTGGCCGGTGTGACCGATGAGCAGGATGTCGTAGTCCTGCTTGGCGAAGCGCACAGCCTCGCGGTGCACCTTGTTCACCAGCGGGCAGGTCGCGTCAATGGTGTTCAGGGAGCGGTCGCCGGCTGCGGAAACCACCGCCGGGGATACGCCGTGCGCCGAGAACACGGTCACGGAACCTTCGGGAACTTCATCCACTTCATCAACGAAGATAGCGCCCTGCTTCTCCAGGGTCTCCACCACGTGGCGGTTGTGAACAATCTGCTTGCGCACGTAGACGGGCGCGCCGTAGTGCTCCAGCGCCTTCTCAACAGCAATCACGGCACGGTCAACGCCTGCGCAGTAACCGCGAGGGGTGGCGAGCAGGACTTTCTTCTCACCGGTGACGGGTGCGGCGGCTTCAACGTCGGCGCGGCTGCGGCGCTCGCGGGGTACGGGCGGCAGGCCCAGGGCAATAGTTTCAGTGGACATGGTTACTATCCTACGTTGTTCGGACTTTTAGTGTGTGATGACTGTGGCACCGCTCGCAGGGCTACGTCCCAGGGCGATGAGGCGAATCAGAATACCGAGCAGCAGGGCGAGGATTGCCAGGACCAGCCCGTAGCTTGCCGCCGCCTGCAAGTGCCCGGTCAGTGACGGTGCAAGCTGGTTCCATGCCCCGGTAATCAGTGCCGTTCCGGCGGTGCTGTGGCTGGTAATTCCCAGGGTTTCAGGGCTTTGGCCGCCAAACCAGGCTGCGGCGCCCCAGCCCAGCAGGGCGTAGAGCAGAGCCGTGACCACCGGTACCAGGATGCGGTGCCTGGGTGCCAGCAACGTAGCCAGTAGCAGGCTCATCACCGAGATGATGGTCAGCGGCACGGTGGATTTGCCCAGCGCGGCGGCGCGGTTAATGCCGGCGTGCAGGAACCACTCCTGCTGGTCCTGCTGGCTGTTGCCGTCCTTCACCCGGTCAATGTTGAGGGTTTCAGGGCCGAGCTTCGTCAGGTCCGGGTCGAAGGAGCCGATAGAGCCGACCTTCGCATCCAGCGCACGGTAGAAGGGGGTGAGCACAATGACGGCGGGGCCGTCCTGGTGTTCAAGGTTGTAACGGCGAGTTTCCTCGGCAACTTCCTTCCAGAGGCTTCGATATTCTTCAGTTTTTGACAGCTCAGCCGCGGAACGGTTGAGCAGGGAACGTATGCCGTCTTGTGTCGGCTTTACAAGAATGGAGTATAAGCCGCTTTGTTTGGTGCCGTCGAGGAAGGTTGTCATAGCTTCGGAGTTCATGAGGTCTTCGACTGCACCGTCCGCGATGCGTGAGGCGAGCTGCGAATCTTCCGCCAGGTTGGAGGAAATCTGCGAGAAACCGCGCTCTGACATGAGCTTGGAGTTCACCCAGGCACCCGTGGTTGCACCCAGACCGGTCACCAGGGCGAGGGCGCACAGCACAACGGTCAGGAACCTCCGCAAACCTGCCGCGAAGGGAGGCTCCGGGGCGGCCTGCAGTTCAGCTTTGGTGGGGGCTGCGGCGTGGCCGAGCGTGCGCGTGGGCTGTAGCAGGGTGGTGTCTTCATCCGCCGTATAGTAGCCGTCCGTGCGGGTAATCCGAGTATCGACGACTCGGGTCGCGTCCGCCGGGTAGTTTTGCGCGCCAGTACCCGCCGCTGACGAAGCCGCGGCGGTGTTGAGGGCGTTGTTCTGATGTGCTGACTGATCGGGTGAGCGCATGAGCCTAGGGTACCCGCTCACAGTGTTCAAAGCCGATTCGGACCCGCAGAATGCGCCAGAAGCTAAGTTCTGCCTGCACTGCGTGCAAGCTACCCGAGTCGCCAGGCTGACCTGTGCGCAGGCGCATAACCGACCAATCAGGGACAATAGAAGGTATGAACTTCTACAACCCCTCCGCAGCGCAGCCGGCACCCGCACTGGTGGTGCCGCCCGTGCACGAGCGGCAGCTTCCCGGGAAGTCTCAGGAAACCACCGCCACCAACCCCTGGCCCCTCGCCCTGCTCGCGCAGAACCTCAAAAACTATGTAGACAAGGTTCCCGAGCTCTGGGTGGAGGCGCAGGTCGCCTCCCTCAACGGCCGCGGCGGCAACGTCTTCATGGAGCTCAAAGACCTCAACGAAGACTTCTCCTTCACCCTCGCGCTCTTCGGGCGTGCCGGTAGCGGCCTGGCGGCTGATGTGACCGTAGGCGCTCGCATCGTCACCCGCGCCAAGCCGAGCCTGTGGAAGAACGGCAAGCTCTCCCTCATCGGCAAGGAAGTGTACGCGGTCGGCACCGGCAACCTGCACGAGCAGCTGCAGCGTCTGCGTGAGGCTCTCGCCGCCGAGGGGCTGTTCTCTGACGCGCGGAAGAAGCCGCTGCCCATGTTGCCCAACCGTGTGGGTCTGATTACCGGTCGCGATTCTGACGCTGAGAAGGACGTCATCCGTAACGCTTCCCTGCGCTGGCCCGGCGTGACTTTCGAGGTGCGCAACACCCGCGTTCAGGGTGAAGGTGCGGCGGCTGAGGTCATTGCCGCTCTCGCCGAGCTAGACGCTCACCCGGAGGTTGACGTCATCGTCATCGCCCGAGGCGGCGGCTCCTTCGAGGACCTGCTCCCCTTCTCTGAGGAGGCGCTCATCCGCGCCGTCGCGGCAGCCACCACCCCCGTGGTCTCGGCAATCGGTCACGAGGCTGACTCCCCCATCCTCGACGCGGTCGCTGACCTGCGCGCCTCCACCCCAACCGATGCGGGTAAGCGCATTGTGCCCGATATTTCGGAGGAAACCGCCCGCATCACCGAGGCGCGCGCCCGCCTGGACCGTGCGGTGCTCGGCTACGTGGGCATGCAGATGAACTACATTGCCCAGCTACGCAGCCGCCCGGTGCTCACCCACCCGGAGTCCTCCCTGCTCATGCGTGTGGAGGAGCTGAGCCAGCTGCGCGAGCGCGCCCACCGTTCGGTGAAGCACCGCTTGGAGCGTGAGTCGGCGACTCTGTCGCATACGTTAGCGCGGGTGCGTTCGCTCTCGCCTGCGCAGACGCTCAACCGCGGCTACTCTATCGTTCAGGATGCCGCGGGCGCTATTGTGCGTGACGCTTCGGCGCTGAGCGAGGGCGAGCAGATTACGGTGCGTGCGGCGACCGGTTCGGCGCAGGCAACCGTGACTTCTACGGATCCCTCAAACATCTCCTAAACCTCGATACCCCTAGTTTTTATCCCTAGTTTTTACCCCTGAAAGGTTCCTCAATGAGCGAGAACATTAGCTTCAACAGCGCCGAGTTGGGCGCACCCGTCGAAACCCTCGGCTACGAGCAGGCGCGTGCCGAGCTGGAGCAGGTCGTGCGCCAGCTGGAGTCCGGCGCCAGCGACCTGGAGACCTCCATCGCCCTGTGGGAGCGTGGCGAGGCGCTTGCCGCCCGCTGCGAGGCGTGGCTGCAGGGCGCGCAGGAGCGCCTGAACGCGGCACGCGGCGCACAGGCAGGTCAGGAGCCTGCAGCGAACTAGCACGCCTCTCTCTCTCCCCCCCCCCCCCCCCCCCCCCCCCCCCCC
>NZ_KV811073.1:10692-34542 GCF_001812975.1 Rothia sp. HMSC073B08
CCCCCCCCCCCCCCGGCGCGTTGCTCCGTCATCTGGCGCATCGAGCATTCGCGAAGCCGCTAAAAATAGCCTGCCCCGCAGCTCATCAGAACTGCGGGGCAGGCTATTTCTATCTGTCACAAGGCAGAGACAGCAGGGCTAGTGCTTCTGCTTGTAGTCAGCCATGAAGTTACCCAGACGCTCCAGGGCACTGGTGAGGGTCTGCGTATCGGGCAGGAACACCAGGCGGAAGTGGTCCGGGTCCTTCCAGTTGAACGCGCGGCCGTGGCTGAAGAGAATCTTCTGGCTCTTGAGCAGGTCCAGGGCGAACTGTTCATCGTCGGTAATGTCGAAGCGCTCAACATCAATCTTCGGGAACAGGTACAGAGCGCCGTCCGCGCTGGTGCAGCTGATGCCGTCAATCTCGTTGAGCATCTTGTGCGCCAGGGTGCGCTGCTCGTACAGGCGGCCGCCGGGAACAATCAGCTCGTTAATGGACTGGTAGCCGCCGAGCGCGGTCTGGATGGCGTGCTGTGCCGGAACGTTGGCGCACAGGCGCATGGAGGCGAGCAGGTGAATGCCTTCCAGGTAGCTGGAAGCGTCCTTCTTCGGGCCGGTGATAGCGACCCAACCCGCACGGTAACCGCAGACGCGGTATGCCTTGGACAGGCCGGAGAAGGTCAGGCAGAGCACGTCGTCGCCGGTGAGGGTCGCCATGTTGATGGCCTCTGCGCCATCGTAGGTAATCTTTTCGTAAATCTCATCAGAGAACACGACCAGACCGTGTTCGCGTGCCACATCCACAATCTGCTTAAGCACGGAACGCGGGTAGACGGCACCGGTGGGGTTGTTCGGGTTAATAACCACGATTCCCTTGGTACGCTCGGTAATCTTCGACTTAATGTCTTCAATATCCGGGTACCAGTTGTTTTCCTCATCGCAGAGGTAGTGCACGGGCTTGCCGCCGACCAGCGCGGTGGCTGCGGTCCACAGCGGGTAGTCGGGCATGGGGACCAGGATTTCGTCGCCGGTCTCGCACAGTGCCTGCAGGGTCATCGGGATCAGCTCAGACACACCGTTACCCAAGTAGATAGATTCGGTGTCGAGGTTCATGATGCCGCGGTTCTGGTAGTGGTGCACAATGGCGGTACGTGCCGAGTAGAGGCCGCGGGAGTCAGAGTAGCCCTGAGTTTCGGGCAGGTGACGAATGATATCCATCATGATGGCATCCGGCGCCTCAAAGCCGAAGGGCGCGGGGTTACCAATGTTCAGCTTGAGGATGCGGTGGCCCATCGCTTCCATGCGATTGGCTTCATCCAGAATGGGGCCGCGGATGTCGTACAGGACGTTGCTCAACTTTGAGGACTGACGGTACTTCGTCATGATGATTTACTTTCTAGGGTGATCCAAAATGAATTGTGCTGCGTCATCATCTGCGATGGGGTTGGAACCGCTAGTCAGACGCAACAGGAACGAGAGGTTACCCGTGTCTAATGTAGATGATACGCGGTTAATTGCCGTACGGGCGCTATCTGGCAGGGTACGGCGAATAATGGGCACCAGTTGCTGCTGCAAAAGCGCCGTCGAGGGGTCTTCCAGGGTGACCAGGCGATTCTCTTCAATCGCGGAGTCGCTACTGTGCAGCAGGGTCACCTGCACGGTGTCTGCGGTGAGGGCGTTGACGCGCTCGGCGGGGTCGTCCTGAATCTTCGGGTCGTGCACACGGTAACGGTAGAGGCTACGCAAAGAATCCACGCCGTAGGTGCCGCTGGAGTACCCGGTCGGGATGGAGAACGCCAGGCTCGACTGCACATCGCGCAGGTTCGCGAGGGAGTTGAGCTTGTGGCGGGCGCTCACGGCACGGGTGGTAACCAGCACATCCTTGTTGGTGGCGTGGGCGCCGTTGAGGAGCATGAGCTCTTCAGGCAGGATGCGCGAGATGGCGTTGGTCATGTCGGTGGTGCTCATGGCGCGCAGGTTGATGGGGTCTGCGGAGCGGGTGGAGCTTGCGGTGGGGCTCGCGGTACCGTCCGTAGCATGCGCGGAGGCGGTGCTCTCCTCCGCGGTGGGGGTGGCCGCCGGGGGCAGGGTCACGCCTGCGGCTTGAGCGGAGGCACTCACGGAGGCGGCGATACGTTCGTTCTGTGCGGCGGCGGGGCTAATTTTGCCGTCGTCGGTCAGGTAGAGCAGCAGGTCGCCGCTGTAGTCGATGACCAGGTCCAACGATTCAAGGGCCGCGGCAGTGGTGCTACCGGTTTCCTCGTCGTCGGGCAGAGTAGCGGTAGGGGTGGCGGAATTAGCCGAAGGAACCATGAGCCCGCGCAGGGCGGTAGCGCGGCTGTTGTCGGTGTCAACAAGTTCAACGGAGTAGCCGACCTGGCGCAGGGCACGCGCATACACGTGCGCGACAGCGCGCATCTCACGCAGGGCACCGTAGCCGATACGCAGGGTACCGTAGCTGGAGGCGGAAGGGTCCACATGCGGGGTCGTGTCATTGTTGCCGCAGGCGGCGAGCAGCGGCATGAGCGCCAGGGAGGTGAGAGCCGCACGGCGGGTGAGGGTCAGTCGGTTCATTAGGGAAGCTTCCGTGCGTTTTCATCGGCAAGAAATTCGCGGTATTCGCGTGCCCAGCTAGCGGCGTTGGAGTAGCCCATCATGGAGGCTACCTCGTCGATGAGGGTGCCGTAGCGGATGGTGTCCAGCTCAGCGATGGGTACCCAGCGTGCCGTGTCGGAGGATCCGTTGATTTCGTGGCGCAGTTCGCCGGTGACAATGTGGGCACGGAAAACCACCCGCAGGGCGCAGAAGGGTAGCGCTTGCGGGTCTTTCTGGGTGGAGCGCACGGGGAAGTGTCCGGCGTGCACGCCCAGAATGTCTTCAATGGCGACGCTGTAACCGGTCTCTTCGAGGGTCTCTCGTAGCGCGGTTTCGTCGGCCTGTTCGCCGGGTTCCATGCCGCCGCCAGGCAGGGACCAGAGGGGGCTGAGCGCGCGGTCTTCGGGCACCCAGCGGGTCATGAGCAGCTTGCCCTGCTCAATGATCACTGCGTAGGCTGCGGGTCGGGTTTCCATTGCTAATGCCATGGTTTGATTTTACCGTCTATCGTTCGTTAGCGTTTCTTGCCGCGGCGTGCGCTGGCGGCTTTGGCGGACTGTCGAGCGTGCTGGCGCGCGTTACCGTTTTTCTTGGCGTTGGCGCGCTTTTTATCGCGTGCTTCGCGGCGGGCGTTGGCGGCTCGTGCCTTCGCTTTTTCCTTTGCTTTTTCAGCGGCGATGCGTTCGGCGCGTGCCTGCCGGGTTTCGCTACCGCGCTCACTGGTTGCGGTGCGGCCACGCACAATACCGATGAAGTCCTGCAGGAGCGCTTCGAGCTCTTCGCTGCGCGGCTCGCCCTTGGGGGCACGCGGCCAGACCAGGTGCACCGGGTAGGTGTCCAGGCCCGCAACGGGGCGGTAGGTGAGGTCCTTGCGGTGGTAGAAACGCGCAATGGACATGGGCACAATGTACAGACCCACACCAGCGGCAACCAGCTCGATGGTTTCCTTATCGGTCAGGCCCTCGGGCACGATGCGACCGGCACTCTCACGCCATGCGCGGGAGACTTCCTCATAAGCGGGAATATCGGAGGCGGGCTGCAGCAGGAACTCTTCAGCAAGCTCCTCCACGGGCACCTCATCAAGCACGGTGAGCACATGGTCCACCGGCAGAATGACCACGGGTAGCTCCTCGTAGAGGCGGATGCTATGGTACTTTTCGCCGTCGGTGCTTGCCGGTTCGCGGTCGGGGCGCACAATGCTCATGTGTGCGAAGGGGTTCTCGGGTACGTCCTTACGCTCAATGGGGGCGTGCTCGGTAGCCTCAGCGCTAACCTCGGCGGGCGCCTCGGAGGCAGTTTCTTCCGCAGAGTTGAGGGCAGGGTCAATCAGGCACAGGTCCTGATGCAGGGAGTCCAGGCCGCGCGCCTCACGCACGGGCACCTCCGCCAGCTGCACGCGGTCGCCGTAACGCTCGTGCCAGCGGTTGAACCACTTGCCGGGCATAATCGCGGGCACGTAGCTAATGCGCAGCATAGAACGCTGGAGCACGGGGATGGGCAGAGCCTCCGGGGTCTGGATCATCGCCAGCTGCTCGGGATGCAGGTACACGCGGGCGGGGGCCTCGGTGGGCGCTTCGCTTTCTACCTGGTCGGTAGCGTTTTCGGGCGCGCTCTGCTCGGGGTCGATTGCGGTGAGGGCAGAGTCGTTGACGGGCTGCTCTTCGGGGGTGCCTGCGGTGGAGGATGCGGATGAACTCATCCCTCCACGCTAGCACATCTTGGGCGGGGGCATTGAGGGTAGGTGAGTGGCCTCAACCCGGCGAGATAGTGCACCTATCCCCCGCTGAAGGTAGGACTAGTTCTCGGCGATGTTATCCGCAGTGTTCTCAACGGTTTCGCGGTTAATGCGGCGTTCGCGCAGCTGAGTCACAATGACCAGCACCGTGATAACAATGGCAAGGGCGAGCGGGAACATCCACGGCTCCAGGCCGAGGGCCGCAAGAATTGCGAAGCCGATGGTGGTGTAAATACACGCCCACATGAAGGTTCCAACCAGCATCGCGGGAACCCAGCGACGCAGAGGCATTTTCGTGAAGCCGGTCGTGATGATGACCGCGGTTTGCAGACCCACGGTGAGAAAGCAGAGGGGCACAGCAATAACGCCCCACCGATTAATCAAGCGGCGCGCTTTACGGTAGAGCGGGCTGTCCATGGCTTTGCGGATGCGGTCGAGGCGGGCACCGCCTTCAGCAGCAAGCGCGCCAAGAGCGTACACGATGCTGGTGCGGACGATTCCGACCACCCACATGAAAGCTAGGGCAACCTCAATCGGGAGTGCGTCAAACCAATCTTTCACTCGGCTATTCTCTCATGAGTGGGCGATATTAACCTGATTGAAGGTTCTTTGAGGCTTCTTATTCGACTTTTGGAGGGGTCAGAAAATTTTTTTAAATTTTTTCAGCCGGGGGTTATTGCCCCTTGTCGCCTGCAATGGCGCGGATTTTACTTAGGGCAACCTTAGTTTATTGACAGGGTGTCGCTATTTTCAGCTTGTCACCCGCACGGGAATTAGGATATATTTTTATTACCGAATAGGGCAGGCCTTGTGGGAAGGCCTTCCTAATCGGTCTAGAAGACTTTCTTCCTGTGTGTGATGCTAGAAAAGGAACCCCATGGACGGGGTTCCTTTTCTTTTTAACTTCTTCCCAATCATCCCCAGGCATACAAAAACCCCGACAGTGTGAACTGTCGGGGTTTTATGCGTGTCTGGAGCAAAGTCTACTTCTTACCCTGGTTCTTGTCCTGGCGGTGCAGTGCACTCAGAGGCTTAGGCAGCTGAACCGGGTTCCAGGTGTTGCTAACCGCCTCAAAGGAGGAGCCGGCACCGGGGTGACGGTTCGTCGAACGAACACCGCCGGTCGCAGTAGCACCGGTCGAAAGAGCCGAATCGTTCAGCGAGGCGATATCCAGCGCATCGAACTCGGAATCGTCCAGGACATCCGGCAGAGGAATCTCTTCGGGAATCGGCTGAGCGGGAGCCTGAGTAGCAGGTGCCGCAGGTGCCTGACGGACGGGCGAGCCGTCGCGCAGAGCCTGGCGAGCCACCGGCTGATCCGGGTGAATAGCCGACTGCTGAGCAGGAGCTGCTACCGGTTGTGCAGGTGCCTGGGTGGCTGGTGCAGGCTGAGCTGCTACCGGCTTGGCGGAAGCCTGTACGGGTGCCTGAGCGGGCTGTGCGGGCTGAGGCTGGACAGGCCGGCTCGGAGCAACCGGAGCCTGAGCTACCCGCTGAGGCTGTGCCGCAGTACGCGGTGCACCGGAGGAAGTAGCGGAGCCGCTCTCCTGATCAAAGAGCACGCTACCGCGGCGAATCGGTTGGAATCGACTCGGACGCTGCTGGCGACGCTCCTGACGGTGTGCGACGGGCGCCTCCGCCGCGCGGGCAGAACGGGCAGGTACGGCACGAGAAGAATGAGCAGGTGCCGCAGCAGGCGCTTCCGCACGAGGAGCCGCCTCGGGAGCCTCATCGGAGGACTCCACCGCGATGTGCGCGCGGCTCGGGCGTGCCGCCTCGCGGTTCACACCGTGTACAGACTTGCGGGTAGTAGCCTCACGGGTGGCGGGGCGAGCATGATGTGCAGGCTCTTCAGCAACTTCAGGCTCCACACCCTCAGCCGCCGAGTCCTCTACAGGCTCAGAAGCATCATCGCCGGCTTCTTCATTTTCATCGGACTCTTCGTAGGCTTCGTCCTCAGCTTCGTCATCCTCATCATCTTCTGCCTTAGCTTGGCGTGCATCGCGGCTCGCCTTGACCTGGTTAGCAACAGACTCCAGCAGACCAAAACGGCTCACAGCCCATGCACCGCCGGCAAGAATCAGCAAGAGAACAGCCCAGCCCCACGCCAGCACACCAAAGAGCGCCAGAAGACCGGTAACCAGGGCAAGAACACCCAGACCGGCAGCAACCAGCAGGGCAATACCGCTCGGGCTCGAAGTATCAAAGTAGGACAGAGGCGAGGGCTTCGACTCCTCCACCACCGGAATCTCGTCCGTGTACGGGGCAGTCGGGGAAGATTCGCGAATCTGCGAAATAGAAGCCGTATCGGGCGCAGGCTGGGCGGATTCCTCCACCGCGTGGGAGGAACGGGAAGAAGCCTGCGGAAGAGCAGAAGACGGCAGGGAAGTACCCGGTGCCACCGCGTGATCGGAGGACTGGTATGCCTCCGACTCGTTCAGCAGCACACCGGCGGAGGCGAGAATATCCTCCGCGGTACGCTCAGCACTAATCAGGGGACGTTCAGGCTCCATGACAGGGCCAGCGGGCGCGCGACGCAGGCTCCTGGGCACAAACCACAGCAGCAAAATCACGGTCAGAATTACCAACACGCCGGAGGTGTTCAAAAGCGTCATATTCAGGTCGCCCTCTATCGTCCCTTTATCCCTAGACTTTAATCATACCCTTATATTCCCAATGCTTTCCATAAGCGGCAAGAATCGGGCTGGATATGCACATATACCCCAGAAGGAATATGCACACTACAACGTCGTCGCGTCCCTGCACAAGGCACACCTTGGGCCCTCACCCAGTAGCACCCCAAGCACATAATAGACACATACGACGCAAAGGAAGGCGCCCTCCCTTGGGGCTAAAACGCCCCACCGGAAAGAACGCCTTCCTCAGCGTGGTTGGTATTTATCGGTTGCCCTCTTTAGAGAGCGGATGCAGAGTAATTAGCAGTTCTCTGCGACAAAGTCCTTCAGCCATGCGCGCAGGTCGTCACCGAACTCGGGGCGCTCAGCAGCAAGAATAACGTTTGCCTTCAGGTAGGACAGCTTGTCACCGGTGTCGAAACGGCGGCCGGAGAAGACCACGCCGTAGACGCCTTCGCCTTCGCCCTCACCCTGAGCCAGGGTCTGCAGAGCGTCGGTCAGCTGAATCTCGCCGCCGCGGCCCGGAGCGGTGTTCTCCAGAACTTCGAAGACCTTCGGGCTCAGAACGTAACGGCCAATCACAGCGTAGTTCGAGGGAGCCTCATCAGCAGCAGGCTTCTCAACCAGGCCGGTGATTTTAACGAAACCGTCTTCGCCCTCAACAGCCTCAATAGCAGCTGCGCCGTAAGCAGAAATAGCCTCGCGGGGAACCTCCATCAGAGCAACGACAGAACCGCCGGTGCGCTCCTGGACCTCCACCATACGAGCGAGCAGGTCTTCCTTCTCGTCAATCAGGTCATCGCCGAGCAGAACAGCGAATGCTTCGTCACCAACGTGGCGCTTTGCGCGCAGAACAGCGTGGCCCAGACCCTTGGGGTCGCCCTGACGCACGTAGTGCAGGTCGCCACCCATCTCATTGGTAGCTACCACGGATGCGAGTAGGGCGTCCTTACCCTGCTCAGCGAGCTGCTGCTCCAGAACGGGAACGCGGTCGAAGTGATCCTCGAGAGCGCGCTTGTTACGGCCGGTAATCATCAGAACGTCGTTCAGACCGGCACGGATTGCTTCCTCCACCACGTACTGAATCGCGGGGCGATCAACGACGGGGAGCATTTCCTTGGGGGTTGCCTTCGTTGCGGGCAGGAATCGGGTGCCCAGACCAGCAGCAGGAATAACTGCCTTAGTAACAGACTTAATTTCAGTAGCCATGCCACAAGAATACCCTAAGTTGTAAAGTACTTAAGGCGATTTATAGACACTATGACATGAAAAAATCTTCAACGTGACTAACTGCATATCCACAGCGGCACATTCTTCGGTGTGCAAAGAAAATGCACCCCACAGAACTCAGCACTATTTTTCTCAAACCCTATACTAAAAAGTGGAATCCATGTCCCCGCAGATATAGGTCAATTTTCACCACCCACCAGGGCAGTTTTACCCTGCGCACGGATACCTCTCAGCCACGGATACCTCTCAGCATAGAGTGAACGCACCTTACTTCCTACGGGACGCGCCACTCCCCAACCCTTCACACAAGACCCGCAACGACGATGGGACACACCATGCACCTCAACACCACCCCCGCCACCAGCAACTCTGACGCCGGTGCCAGCGCAGACGATATCTCCCTAGACAAAGACATTCTCCGCTCTCAGATTCGCCCGCGCCGCCTCACCGCACGCAGCCACCGCGGCGAACACGGACAGCAACATCTGACTGACCTTTTCACCCACCACATTCTCGAGGCGGTTGCGCAGCGGGTCCACTCCCCCGGTACCATTGCGGCGTATCTGCCCACCAAATCTGAGCCGCCCATTGTCCAAGCACTAAACGCTCTCCATGAGCAGGGACACCGCATCCTCGTGCCCGTCGTACGCCCCGGTCGCAAACTCGCCTGGGTGCACTGGGACCCCACCGTTGAGCATCCGCTCAGCCCCATGGGCATCCCCGAACCCGAAGGCGAAGAACAAGACACGCAAGCATTCATTGACGCCGACCTGCGTCTCATCCCCGCCCTTGCTTTTGATGCAGGCGGGCACCGCCTCGGTCAGGGAGGCGGCTACTACGACCGCATTATCCCCCTGCTCAGCGCACAGCAACTGGAGGAGCAGAGCATCGGCATTGTCTTCAGCGACGAAATCTACGAAACCATTCCCTACGACCAGTGGGACGCTATTCTACCGGTGATTCTCACCGAGCGGGGTATTTTCCACGCTCACCAGCAGAGCTAAAAACACCCGACTCCCCATGCCCGGTTCGCTTTTGATTGACACCCCGAATCTTTATGCAAAACGCAAAGATATGCAGGAACACACCAACAAAATCACTCAGGAAAAAGGTAAAAAGAAACAGAAATAGCTATTTGAGAAGAAAACGCAAATAGCTCCCAACCTTTCAAAAGCGGTACACTCAAACCACGTTAATAAACCATCCCAGCGAAAACGGATACAGAAGGACAAAATGCCGGTCTACGTTTACCAGTGCAAGAATTGCAACCATGTCTTTGAACAGCGCCAGTCCTTTAGCGACGATGCACTGCGCATCTGCCCGCAGTGCGGCGAAGAAACCCTGCGCAAGCGCTACAACACCGTCGGAGTGACCTTCAAAGGTTCCGGCTTCTACAGCACCGACAAGGGCAACTCCTAAACGGGGTCCCACACCAGCCCAAAAGAGGGGCGGGGCAACACACGTTGCCCCGCCCCTCGGCGTTTTAATAAGTGCTCTCCCTCAGGAAGACGCTACACGATATTGTTACCCCAATGCGGAGGACGCTGCTGACGCATCCATTCCAGACGCTCACGCTCCTCCGGGGTCAGCGGCTGCGCAGAAGCAGCCACCTTCTGAGAACTCGCCTTCTGGGAGTTCTGGTTCTGAGCATCAGTTTTCTTCGCGGAAGCCCCCGCAGCAGACGATGCACCCGAAGCCACCACCGGAGGCGTAGTCACGCCCACCAGCAGAGGCTCAGCCCCGCTCACCGAACCGCCGCCGCTCACACGGCGGTGACCGCGGCGAGGCTTCGGCGTCGACGAATAACTAGCCACGGACCTCAGCGCCCTCATCCATATCCAGGTAGTGCAGCACGCGCGCCACCACGGCGTCCGGATCAGCAAATACTTCCAGGGTGCCCAGCGTAATGTAGTTCCAGCCCGTGCGGCTCAGACGCTCCGGCAGCAGACGGGTACGCTCACGCACCGAAGCACGCGCATAATTCTGCTCGCCATCAGAGCACGCCACCAGCGGCATAGCCGCCGGAACACTCGGGTTCGAAGAGACCACGGGAGCCACACCCAGCGCGGGAACCGGCTCAGCCGCCAGCTTCTCCGGGGCGTGCGCAATCAGAGCGATATCGCCCTCACCGCGGGTCACACGCACACCGCGAGCCTGCAGACGCGCCACCAAATCGTTCAAAAGCCAGTCGCCCAAATCCGGGGTGTCCGCGTCGTCGGCGGCCAAGAACGCGTTACGCGGCAGGGTCTCCGGCACGCGCTGTGCCTTCGCTTCCACCTCTTCACGCGCCTGACGTTCCGCGTGTTCACGCAGCAGGTGGTAGAAATCTACCGCGCCATGATGCAGCTTCTGCGGGTCCAGCTCGGAGGGGTCAATGCACGAGACAATGCGCAGGGCACGGCGTGCGCGAGTCAACGCCACCACAAAGCCCTGGCGGCCATGCTCAGCAGACAGCTGACCCAAATCGTAGGACGCCTGACCCAGGCGGGCACGACCCACACCCAGGGAGAAAATCACGGTATCGCGTTCGAGGGTCTCGGCGCGGGTCAGGTCGACCACGCGGAAAGACTCCTCACCAGCGGCGAAGAACGGCGCCAGCTGCGGGTACAAGCTCAAGGCATGACGCACCGACTCAGCCACACGCTGAGCGTGCTTCGGGCTAGCCGTCACAACCGCCAGCGAACGGTCTGGGGTACGGTAGGCGTGCTCCAGTACCAGGTTCGTCACGCGCTCCACCTCAACACCGGGCGAATCCAGGTTCGCGTTATCGCTCACTTTACCGCGAGTATCAATGTACTCAACGGTCAGCGAACCGGCGGGCTGGGCGGAGGCGCGGCTCACCGGAGCCGCATGCAGCTGCGAACCGTAGAACTCACGGTTCAGGTAGTCCAGAATCACCGGGTCCATGCTACGGTGCAGCATCGCCAGGGTGCGGTTGGGCAGTACGGTAGCGAGCACGTCGAAGGTGCTGTCCAGCTGCTCACCTGCCGGTTCCGGCGCCCCAAAGGTCGGGGCGGACACGATGAACGGCGAGGGGTAACCCGAATGCGGGTCGCCCAGGGCAATCACCTGGTCGGCGCGGGTAATCGCTGGCAGGTTCGCTGCCAGCGGGGTCGACTCGGAGTCCAGCAGCAGCACCGTATCAAAACGCATGGAGGCGGGAACCTTACGCGCCAGGGCGAAGGGGCTCGCAGTCCACAGCGGCAGCAGGGTACGTGCCATCACCGGGGCGTGAGTCAGCAGCTCCTCGAGCACGAACTCGTAGCCGCGCAGCTGGCTCTTCAGGTACGCTGCCTGATCATGCTCAGACTCAATACGCTCAGTCCACACGCGAGCAACCTTCGCCAGCAGACGCGCCGGGGCGCTAGTCATGTGGGCGTAGTCGGCACGGCGGAAACGGGACTCCATATCGCGCAGGCGGTCGCCGTCCAGCAGTTTACCCTCGTGATGCTGCAGCAAGAACTCCAGGGCAGACTGCCACCAGGCAAGCTCCAGTTCAGCGGAAACAACCTCGGTCGGAACCTGACGCGCGTACAGGTCATCGAGCAACTCCGACAGGCCGCGCTCACGCAGCTTCTGGGTCAGGGCGTCACGCTCCGGCAGGGTCATGAGCAGCACGCGGTCCGCCATGAGGGCGTCCAGGCGCGCGTCCAGGGCATCCAGGTCGGTGCGTACAAAGTCGGTGCCCTCAACGGTGTCAGCCAGGACAATGCCTAGGCCCGCCAGTTCAGACACCAGGGAGTTCAGGGCGGCAGCCAGCTGATCCAGGTTCTCAGGAATCTGCGGGGTGCGGGGCGCCTCAATGTGGCGAATCCACTCGGCACGCTCGGCCTGAACAATCTTCAGCTGCTCGTGCAGGTCACCAATATTCACGCCGGGCAGGATGTACTCCTTTGCCGCGCGGCGCAGGCGGGAACGCTGCATACTGCTCATCTCTATGCCGTTCTCACGACGCCACGAACCGGATGCAGTCGCCGCAATCAGGTCGGTCACTGGACGGTCGTAGACGTCTGCGCGGAAACGCTTGAGCGTCTCACGGATGCGCATCAGAATCGCCAGCTGCGACTCCCACTCGGCGATGGTACGACCCGTACGCAGACCCAGCATGGCGCTGGTGCGGTTCATTGCCTCGCGCAGGTTCAGCAGGGAGGACTTGAGGGTAATGACCAGGGCGTACGCCTCGGCGGCTTCCTCGTCATTGACTAGGCGGGCGCGGTACCACGGGGAGGTACGCGAAGCCGCCGCAAAACCATCAATCTCGCCTAGGCGCACCAGCTCGGCACGCACCTGCTCGCGCTCCATGAGCGCATCAAGCATGGGTCGGTCAAAACGCACGCGGGTTGCCGGGCCGTCCTCGGAGGCGGTCAGCTCAGCCAGACGCTGTAACGCCGAGTAGACGGAAATCTGCCAGTTCGCGTCCTTGTTCAGCAGGGCGCGGGTGTGGTCGAGCAGCGCGGCGCGGGTCGCGACGAGCTCTTCGTTCAGGTCCTCGGAGTTCGGTTCTTCGGCACTCTCATTGCGCACAATGGCGCGAATGAACTCGGCGCGCTGAGCCTCGGAGTCGTGCTCGGCGAGCAGGTCGTAGCGCAGGCTCTCAATGCCGGTGCGCTTGAGCAGCGCCGAGAACTCGGCCAGGGTAGAGCGCTTCTCACCCACCACGAGCACGGACTTACCGCGACCCATCAGCGCGGATGCAATGTTCACGGCGGTGCGCAACGGCTCGGTGCCGGGTGCCGCAGTGATAGTGAAGGAGAAACCGCTGACCGCGGTGTCGATAATCTCCTGGGCGTTCGCGTCAGCGTCCAGCAAGAGCATTTCTTCTGCCGGGTCGCGCTGGTCCAGGGGCTGCTGCAGGTTGTGGGCGTTGAGCTCGCGCGGCTTCACGCCGGGAACCTTCAGTGCCGCCAGGTCACGAACCAGCGGGGTGATGGCGGTGTGCGGCAGCTCGCCCAGGCTTTCCTTCAGGTCAGCAAAGGTGGAGATGAAATACTTCGACTCAATGGTCATGCCCGGAATACGACCGGCAGATGCGCGCATACGCTCGATAACCGGCTCGGGGTCCAGACGGGACATGGAGTTCGCCAGCTGCGCCACGTCCATAGTGCCCAGGTCGATGCCGTACTCCTGCTTGATCTGGCGGACCATCGCCGGGTTCAGGCGTGCGGAACCGGCGAGGCGCAGCTCGAAGTCGTCATCCTTCGGGTGCGGGGTGATGCTCAGCGGCGCCATGAGAATCGGTGCGATGAAGCGCTTCTCGTAGGCGGCGGCATCCTCGCGGGTGTCGTGCGACAGCCAGGAGGCAGTACCCGCCACGAAGTAGCCGGAGTCCAGGCCGTGGTCGGTGGCGAGTTCGTAAATTTTGGTGCGCAGGGTGCGGGCGGAGCGCATACCCGCCTCAAGCTGCGACTTGTCGCGCAGAATCGTGGAGAGGCGGGTCTTGCGTCCGGCGAGTAGCTGAGCCAGACCGGAGGGGTTCGCTTCGGACAGGTCGATGTGCACGTAGTCGACCTGGTTGAAGTCGAGCATCGCGTCCGGTCCAGTGTAGACGTCCATCTGTTCTGCCCAGCGCTCAAGCCCCGCCGAGGGGTCGAAGTCCTCGTGGGCGGGGTTCAGGTGTGCGGGTAGCTCGGCGATGTTGATTTCGTCGGCTACTTCGTGGGTTTCCTCTGCTGAGGTCGCGGCGGCTGCGGCGGGCTGAGCAGTATCAGCCGGGGTGCCGGGTGCGTGTTGCGCGTCGGTAGGCTCGGGAATCTGGTTCACGTCGTGAGTGTCCTTGTGGGTCAGTGCGGTGTACGTTTGCGCGTACACACCGAAGATGGTGGTTCTTCCGGGGTCCTCTGCCCGGTGTGCCCCATACGGGGCGGTGTCAGTGCGCGCCTGCGTGCTTAGTATGCCGGTGTGCTTACTTCGACCACATTGCGAGGTTGGCGGCGAGCAGCACTACGGTGACCAATACGTAGAAGACCATGGCGGGCAGAAGCGCCCAACGGTACTTGGGTGCCAGTTCGCCTTCCAGGTTGCCGAAGCGCAGGGAGCGGAAGAGGAAGAAGCTCAGGATTGCGCCGGGCAGGTTACCGATGATGACCAGCAGAATGGTCAGGTACAGGGCGTAGGCTCGTTCGGTGCGTTCGTTCTCTGCGCCCGCGAATTTGAGGGTGCCGCCCAGTAGCAGGCTGAGGCATGCGTTCAGGAATGCCACGGTGAAGAAGGGAATCTTCAGGGCTGCTTGGAAGTCCATCTGGGAGTTCGCTGCGCCCAGAGCAATCCACAGCAGTAGCAGCGCGGGGATGATCATGAGGTACCAGAACAGGTACTTACGCATCTTCTCGGTGTTTTCGATGAGCGCGAAAATTGCGGTCACTGGGTGTCTCTTTCAGGTGATCTCAGGTGGATTCGGTCGGATTCAGGAGGAGTGAGTGAAGGGGCAGGTGGGCACAGTATTGCCTTGTCAGGCGTCGATTTCGCCCCCATTGTTGAGAGCGTCATCCACCTGGTCCTGCAGGGACTCGCGGCGCTCATGTTCAACGTGTTCAATATAGCGGCGCACGATGTAGTCCAGCAGTACCGACAGCGCAACGAAGGAGTAGTAGGGCTTGCGCTGGGTGCTGATCTGGGTGGGGGTCGTCTGGTAGTGCAGGGAGTACTCGGCGTGTGAAGACATGTAGTTCACACCAATGGCGGTCACCGCAATCATGGGGATGCGGCGCAGCGCCAGCATCTTAATGTGTTCGCGCATGTTCTCGGTCTGACCTGAAAAGGACACAATAATGACCACATCGTCCTGGGTCATATTGTTCATGGCGCTTTCGAACTCATTGCGCGCCGGGATGACCTGGCAGAACTTACCGCACACCTGCATGGACTTGGTAAATTCCTGCACGGCGTTGCGCTGCGCGTAGCCGGTACCGAAGCAGTACACGGTGCGAGCCTCATGGATGCGCTTGAGCAGTCCGCTCAGTTCCATGTGCTCGAGGTAGTCGTAGGTGCGCTGAATATCTTCGCGACCGCTCTCAATGAACCGCGGGTTGAAAGGTTCGCTGCGGTTCAGAGAGGACTTAATGAAGTACTTCAACTCGGCAAATCCGGAGAAGTTCAGCTTCTTCGTCAGGCGGATAATTGAGCTGGTCGAAGTATAGGTTTTATGTGCCAGAGAGTTGATCGTTGACTCTGCAACGAACTCTTCGTTTTCTAGCATGAATGCCAAAATTTCCCGTTCAGTTTCACTGAATCGGTGCTGGTTCGCATTCACGACGTCTTGTAAATCCACTCAAAGCTCCTGAATCCGATGGTGAGCAATATATAAATAGTACACGCTCTAGAGTCATCGGCCAGGGTGGGTGAGGACGGTCATCTCTCACTTTGAGTGTGTATGCCAGCAGATTTGAGCTGGGTATGCGCCTGGTACGTGTCCGGGTACAGCTTCGCCGGCGGCATCGGTGTTATCCGATACCGCCGGCGAAGTCTATACCTTATGAGGCGTTATGCCGTCAGGTGGCTGAAAGCTGAAGTCTCTTAGGAGAGGGTCTTAGCTTCGTTCACCATGGTCTCGAAACGCTCGCGAACCTGGGGAACGTCCATGCCGACGATGACCTGGAATGCCTTGCCCTTGCGGACGAGGCCCAGAGCACCTGCATTCTTGAAGTCTGCATCCGAGGTGCTGACGAGGGACTCATCAGCAACGGAGACACGCAGGCGGGTTGCACAGTTGTTCACGGTGGTGATGTTCTCTGCGCCACCAAGCAGTTCGAGGAAGCCTGCTGCACGGGGTGCGTAGAGGTCGCCGTCAGCTGCGGGAGCTGCTGCGCCGCCGTCCTTCTCAGCAGCCTTAGCAGCCTTGTACTCTGCCTTGCTGTAGAGCTTGGTCTCGCCGCCGTCTTCTTCACGACCGGGGGTCTTGAAGTCGAACTTCAGGATCATGAAGCGGAAGACCAGGAAGTAGATAACGGTGAAGCACAGGCCCACACCGATCTGCATGAGGTAGGTGCCGGAGTGGTTTGCCCACAGCGGGATCCAGTTCTGGAACAGGAAGTCGAGCAGACCGCCACCCATGTAACCAACCAGACCCAGCTGGTACATGATTGCAGCCATGGTTGCTGCCAGGATTGCGTGAACCAGGAACAGCGGGGGTGCCAGGAACAGGAAGGTGAACTCGAGGGGCTCGGTGATACCGATCAGGATTGCGGTGAGGCTGACGGGGATCAGCAGAGCGAGAACTTCCTTGCGCTTCTCGGGACGAGCAGTGGTGTAGAACGCCGCTGCGATACCGATGGGTGCGAAGACCTTGGAGTTACCGTGCAGTGCGAAGCCGCCGCCGGGGAACAGTTCCTTCAGGGGCTTGTCGCTCTTTGCGAACTCGGTCAGGTGGCTCGGCCAGTCCTTAGCGATACCGTTCGGGGTAACAACGTTACCGAAGACGAACGGGGAGTAGATGAAGTGGTGCAGACCGGTCGGGATCAGGAAGCGCTCGAGGAAGGTGTAAACCCACACGCCGAGTGCGCCGGATGCGATGAAGAAGCCCTGCAGGGAGGAGATGCCGTGCTGAGCGTAGGGCCACAGCCAGGAGAACAGGAATGCCACGGGCATCATCAGGAAGAAGCAGACGCCGTAGACGTACTGGGAACCCTGGAAGATACCGAGGAAGTCGGGCAGCTTCTTGTCGAACCAGCGGTTGTGTGCCCACACCACGATTGCGGAGATGATGATGGCACCGAAGATACCGGTGTCCATGGTCTTGATACCGGCGATCATCTTCAGACCGGTACCTGCCGCGCTCTCAGAGATGTCGGTGGTGTAGTCCAGGTCGAAGAAACCGGTGCCGCCCTTGCCCCATACCTTGAGCATGGTGCCGACGAAGTAGTTGAAGGTCAGGTAGACCATTGCAGCTTCCATCACTGCACGTGCGTTAGCGGTCTTTGCCAGTGCAATGGGCAGACCGATCACGAAGAGCAGTTCCATCTGGTTGAAGACAGTCCATGCGCCGGACTCCCAAACAGACCAGAAGTGGTTCCACGCGCTTTCCTTATCAGCAGCGAGGGGAATCAGTTCGCCGTTCTGTGCAATGATCGCAATACCGACCGCGAGGCCAGCGAATGCGAAGAGAAGAACGGGTGCCAGCATGGCAGAGCCGAACCTCTGTACTTTTTCCATCATGAGGCTATACGCCCTTTCGGGTTGTCGAGTGAGCGGACGCAGGGGTTGGCGATCATTGCCATCCTGCGATGGTCACGCCGTATCTTTATACCTCCAAACGAAAGTATATGAGACGGGTGCCACATATCCTGCGTGCGCTAAATGCCGAATGTGTTTTAGACAAAAACAATAATGCCAGGTCATACCTACCCGCAGATACCAAAAGCAGAAGTTTTGAAAGAGTTTTTCAGAACCTGAAACATCTCCCGGCACTGGTTAAAAATACTTGCTGCAGATGAGACTTTTTCCCTATTACCTAGCGCACAGAATCGATAGCATAAACAGTGCACCCATAGGTCAGAGTGCATAAAAACACTCGCCGCCTCAATGCGCGGTGTGCATATCATTCTTCAACCTCACACATACCCCGGACTTAATACATGCGCTTCCTCACCCTCAACACGCACAGCTGGTGCGAAATCCACCAAATTGCCAAAATCCGCACCCTCGCAAAGTTCATCATTGAACAGCAGGTGGATGTCATTGCGTTGCAGGAAGTCAACCAGCTCACCTCCACCCCCGTGGTGAAGGAGCCTCTCAACTACCGCGGCGGCGCAGGCGTGCCGGTTCACGAAGACAACTACGCCCTGCTACTCGTGCAGGCACTCAACGAAATGGGCGCAACCTACGAGTGGACCCTCACCGAAGCCCACATCGGTTGGGACCGCTACGACGAATGCGTAGCAATCCTCTCGCGCCTGCCGATTCGCGGCATCAAGCCCATCGACATGTCCCCCGAGTACGGCTACCACCAGGTACAGCGCCGTGCAGCGCAGGCGGCGCTCATCGAAACTGCGACGGGCACCTTCTGGTGCGCAACCACCCACATGTCCTGGTGGGACTTCGACGGCGAGCCCCTCTTCACGCAGGAATACACCCGCCTCTCACAGGCCCTGGCAGAATGTGCCCTCACCGCACCCGTACTGCTCGGCGGCGACTTTAACTCCGCCGCGCATCTGAGCGATGAAGGCTACGCGCTAGTCACCTCCAGCGGTATGGTTGATACCCGCTCGCTGGCGGAGCACACCGACGGCGAAAACACCGTCCACCGCGAAATCGCCGGCTGGGAAGGTAGCACGGACGCCAAGCGCATTGACTTCGTGTTCGCTGACCGACTGCTTACGGTGAACTCGCACGCGGTAGTCTTCCGCGACAACTCCCCCGAAGCCATCTCCGACCACAGCGGTCTACTCCTGGAAATTGACCCCTCCAGCTGGGCACCGCAGAGCCTCCTAACGCCCCTCACCACCCAGTCCTAAGGGCATCAGACTTTAGCCGCCCACAGAGCGGCCCCGCACAACACTCATCCATACCAAGGGAAGGAAGAACAATGACGACCCAAACCCAGTGGTGGCAGGAACCCGTTGTCTACCAGATTTACCCCCGCTCCTTCAACGATTCCAACGGCGACGGCATCGGCGATCTGCCCGGCATTACCGAGAAGATTCCGTACCTCGCCAAGCTCGGTATTCAGGTGCTGTGGCTCTCCCCCATCTACGCTTCCCCGAACGATGACAACGGCTACGACATCTCCGACTACCGCGCCATCATGACCGAGTTCGGCACCATGGAAGACTTCGATGAGCTGCTCGAAACCGCACACAAGCACGGCATCAAGCTCATGATGGACCTGGTCGTCAACCACACCTCCGACGAGCACGAATGGTTCAAGCAGGCACGCTCCTCCAAGGACAACCCCTACCGCGACTACTACATCTGGCGCGACCCCAAGGGCTTCGACGAGGACGGCAAGCCGATTCCGCCGAACAACTGGATTTCCTGCTTCAGCCCCTCCGTGTGGGAATGGGACGAGGCGACCGGCCAGTTCTACCTGCACTACTTCTCCGTCAAGCAGCCCGACCTGAACTGGGAGAACCCGAAGGTCCGCGAAGAGGTCTACGACATCATGCGCTTCTGGCTGGACAAGGGCGTGGACGGCTTCCGCATGGACGTCATCAACCTGATTTCTAAGGACCTCTCCTTCCCCGAGGACCCGGCAATCCTCGCTGGCGGCCTCGACAACTCCCTGGCTGTCGCAGCCAACGGTCCGCGCGTGCACGAATTCCTGCAGGAGATGAACCGCGAGGTCTTGAGCAAGTACCCGGTCATGACCGTGGGCGAAACCCCCTGCGTGACCGTGGACGACGCCGCACTCTACACCGGTTTCGACCGCAACGAGCTGCAGATGGTGTTCCAGTTCGAGCACATGGACGTAGACGCCTCCGAAGGTGGCGTGACCGGCAAGTGGTCCGACCGCCGCTTCAACCTGGTTGACCTCAAGAAGGTCCTCACCCACTGGCAGGAAGGCCTGCACGGCCGCGGCTGGAACTCCCTGTACTGGAACAACCACGACCAGCCGCGCACCGTCTCCCGCTTCGGTAACGACTCCCCCGAGTACCGCACCGTCAGCGCCAAGATGCTCGGCACCGTGCTGCACCTGATGCAGGGCACCCCCTACATCTACCAGGGTGAAGAGCTGGGCATGACCAACGTCTTCTTCGACGATGTGAAGGACTACAACGACCTGGAGATTCACGACTCCTGGCGCAAGTACGTTGAAGAGTCGGGCCGCGTTTCCGCTGAGGACATGCTGCGCTACATCAGCGCCTCCGGTCGCGATAACGCCCGCACCCCCATGCAGTGGACCGCTGGCGAAAACGCAGGCTTCACCTCCGGCACCCCGTGGCTGAAGCTGAACCCGCGCTACACCGAAATCAACGCGGAGGCAGAGCTCGCCGACCAGGATTCGGTGTTCTACCACTACCGCGACCTGATTAGCCTGCGCCGCGAGCACCCGATCATCCTGACCGGCGAGTACCGCCTGCTGGATGAAGAGGATGACCAGGTTTACGCCTACCTGCGCGTGAACTCCGACGAGGACGCCGCCGCAACCGGCGAGCGCGCCCTGCTGGTCGTCGCGAACTTCACCGATGACACCGTTCAGCTGAACTACGCGGGCGGCAACCTGGATTCGGTGGTGCTAACCAACTCGCAGGCGCTCTCCCCGACTGAGCTGAAGGCAATCGAGAACGCCCCGAAGCTGATCAGCTCGAACTACCGCGATGAGAACCGCGAGTTCACCGACGAGGGCACCCTGTTGCGCCCCTACGAGGCGAAGGTTTACCTCTTCGGTAACGCCAAGTAGTCGTACCCCACTCATACTGTGCGAAGGGGGACCAGATACAGACATTCCGGTCCCTCTTCGCCCTATACTTCAATCACAGACAAAATTTGTTCCTCTTTTCGGCTGGATGGCCGGTATAGAAAGGCAATTATGAGCAACTCCGAGGCATACGAGGTTCCCTCCTACGAAGGCCGCCAGTGGTGGAAGGAAGCCGTGGTGTACCAGGTGTACCCCCGCTCCTTCAACGACGCTAACGGCGACGGTATCGGTGATCTGAAGGGCATCACCGAGAAGCTGCCCTACCTGGCTAAGCTGGGCATCAACGTCATCTGGCTCTCCCCCGTGTTCGACTCGCCGAACGTGGACAACGGCTACGACATCTCTGACTACTTCGCGATTATGAGTGACTTCGGCACCATGGAAGACTTCGACGAGATGCTTGAAACCGCTCACAAGCACGGCATCAAGATCCTGATGGACCTGGTCGCAAACCACACCTCCGATGAGCACCCCTGGTTCAAGG
Organism: Rothia sp. HMSC073B08; assembly: GCF_001812975.1. Lineage (NCBI taxonomy): Bacteria > Bacillati > Actinomycetota > Actinomycetes > Micrococcales > Micrococcaceae > Rothia > Rothia sp. HMSC073B08. Next base: position 31,704 of record NZ_KV811073.1, read on the forward strand.
AGTCCCGCTCCTCTAAGGACAACCCCTACCGCGACTACTACATTTGGAAGGACCCGAAGGGCTTCGACGAGGACGGCAACCCGATTCCTCCGAACAACTGGGCGTCCGAGTTCGGCGGCCCGGCGTGGGAGTGGGACGAGGCGACCGGCCAGTTCTACCTGCACATCTTCTTCAAGGAACAGCCCGACCTGAACTGGGAGAACGAGAAGGTTCGCGAGGACCTGTACTCCATGGTCCGCTGGTGGCTGGACAAGGGCGTTGACGGCTTCCGTCTGGACGCTATCAACATCATCTCCAAGCCCGAGGGCTTCCCGGATGACCCCTCCACCGACTTTGAGAAGCACACCTCCTCGATTCCGTTCGTCATCTCTAACGGCACCATGGTGCACCCGTGGATGAAGGAACTGACCCGCGAGACCTTCAGCCGCTACGATGTGATGACCGTGGGCGAGACCAGCGCAACCAGCCCCGAGGACGCTAAGCTGTGGGCTGGCTACCACACCGGTGAGCTGAACATGATCTTCCACTTCGATCACATGGGCGTGGATAACGACCCGAACGGCAAGCTGGGCGGCAAGTGGTCCTACGCGCCGTACAAGCTGACCGAGCTCAAGCGCATCCTGAACGACTGGCAGACCACCCTGGAGGGTAACGCCTGGGGTTCGCTGTACTGGAACAACCACGACCAGCCGCGCGTTGTCTCCCGCTTCGGTAACGATTCGGATGAGTTCCGCACCCTGTCCGCTAAGCAGCTGGCGACCACTCTGCACTTCATGCAGGGCACCCCGTACATTTACCAGGGTGAAGAGCTGGGCATGACCAACGTGAAGTTTGATTCGATTGAGGATTACCGCGATGGTGACTCGATTCGCTTCTACGAGGACATGCACGTTGACCACAAGCGTCTGAGCCACGAAGAGGCGATGCAGGCGATTTACATTAAGGGCCGCGATAACGCTCGTACCCCGGTTCAGTGGGATGCCTCCGCTAACGGTGGTTTCAGCCCCGAGGGTGTGACCCCGTGGATTGCTGTGAACCCGAACTACCCGGCGATTAACGCTGAGGCTGTTCTGGCGGATGAGGATTCGATCTTCTACCACTACCAGCAGCTGGTGGCTCTGCGCCGCGGCAAGCTGAAGGACCTGATGGTTTACGCAGCCTTCGCTCCGGTGGATTCGGTTCAGGTTCCGCACAACGAGGATGAGGCTGTGTACGCGTACACCCGTACCGGTGGTGCGGATGGCAGCCCCGCGAACGAGTCTTTGCTTGTTGTTTCGAACTTCACTGCCGAGGAGCAGGAGCGCGACTTCGCGGTACTTTCTGAGGCTCGTGAGGCTGGTGCTCGTGTTGAGCTGGTGAGCTCGAACTACAAGGACGACGCGGGTTCGACCCTGCGCCCCTACGAGGCGAAGGTGTACCACATCGTTCGCTAAGCGCTGTAGCTCGTTGAGTGCTACCGCGTGCCGATAAGGTGATAGACAACAGAAGGAGGGTGAGGCTTATGCCCCGCCCTCCTTTTGTGTTGTCTTCTGCGTGGTCTCCTGTGTTCTCCTGGCGTGCTTTCTTGGCTCTACTTAGCTGGCGAAGACGAACTGCAGGATCGGCACGGCGAGCGCTATCATTCCCACGCTGACGGCCGCCCCTGCGGCAATGACGGGGGCTGCGGTGCCTTCGTGCCGGTAGTGGGTTTCCAGAATGACGATATTAGCTGCTGGCGGCAGAACAGCCAGAAGGAAAAGCACCTGCGGATGCGCGAGCAACTGGTCAAAGTGCATGCCCGCCGTATCGTGTGCCCAGCGGGCGAGTGCCAGCACGCCGATGCTGTAGACGCTTACGAGCACGGCGCGTAGGAGCGCCCATCCGGCGGCGCGGGTCAGGTCGGCGCGGTGTAGCTTGGCGACACCGAGCCACATGCCCAGAACAATCAGTCCGATAAAGCTGAAAATCCAGGTCAGTACCCGGTAGAAACCTGCCCCGTGAACGCTCAGGAAAGAGCCGGCGGGCAGGCAGAGCAGACCCACCACCACGGCGATAACCGGCGGGCTGGTACGCAGCCCCCGCATCACCGTGTGGAGGGTTTCACCACGGCTCCTGGTGGCTCGTGTATCCGGCGCGTTGCCATCCCCTGCCCCTACATCTGTATTAGAACCGCCTCGTAGTAGCGAGGTGCCCAGAATATTACCCATGATGGAGTTGCCGATATACGCGCCGATGTAGACTCGCACGGCTTCCTCACCCCAGAACCCGGCGACCACGGGGATGCCGAAGAGTCCCGCGTTCAGATAGACGAAGGCGAGTTTCTGCACGGGGTCGCGGGTGATGCGCCCGGCGCAGAGCACTCCGAGGAGCATCAGCACCATGGTGGAGGCTGCAACGAAGAAAAGCTCAGGGCGGCTGGTGGCGACGGTGTAGATGATGACGGCGGGAATGATCCAGCGGGTCAGCAGGGCGGAGGCGCTTTCTTTCAGGCGGTTGCCCCAGTGCTCAGGTAGCAACATTGCGAGCCCGAATCCTGCCCCTAAGAAGAGGAGTGGGAGGATGATTCCCATGCTCGTTCCTTTCGCTGTTGCTGTGTCTGTGCCGTTGTTTTACGGCTATGGTCCCTGTCTAATAACCCTACCCTGAACCTTCAGGTTGAGGTTTACTGCTTTTTCGTTGTATTTTTCGAAATTTTCGCGTCATATTGCATCATATTCGCTGATGCTCTCGTTTTTTATACTGCTCGCTTCTAATCTTGAAATATAGAGAGAATATATTTTCCACCACATTCTTTCGTTCTATCACCGACACTCATTTCTTACGAGATTAGGGGCTCTTCAGAGTTGAGTGTGGTTGGAGG
>NZ_KV811074.1:0-2838 GCF_001812975.1 Rothia sp. HMSC073B08
GGGTGTGTGGTGGAGCAAGGAACCTACCGGGACCTAACGACCGACCCCACATCACGCTTCAGGAAGCTCTTCGCCTCCCAACTGGAGGGGAAATAACCATGCAACATACCCACACAACGTAGAGTTAAAACATGAAACGTATTGAATCTCCCGTCTACCGCAGGCTCGGCAACTCCGGCCTCGTCGTACCCAGCGTCGGTATCGGCTGCAACAACCTCGGCCGCCCCGGCACCCCCACCCGCACCCAAGAAGGCACCAACGAAGTCATCGCCGCTGCAGTCGACGCAGGCATCAGCTTCTTCGACATCGCCGACCTCTACGGCGCCGAACCCGGCCTCTCCGAAACCATGTTCGGCACCGCCCTCACCCAGCTCGGCCTCGACCGCGACGAACTGACCATCGTCACCAAATTCGGTCTGCCCGTCGGCGACCTCAATGGCAACGACCGCAACGCTCGCGGATCCCGCCGCTACATCATGCGCGCCGTCGAAGGGTCCCTCCGCCGCCTCGGCACCGACTACATCGACCTGTACTTCTACCACAGCCCCGATCCCAACACCCCCATCGAAGAAACCCTCAGCGCCCTCGACCAGCTCGTACGCGACGGTAAGGTCCGCTACCTGGGCCACTCCAACTTCTCCGGCTGGCAGCTCGCCCACGCCGAACACTGCGCCCATGAACTCGGCACCGAACGGTTCATTGTCGCTGAAAACCACTACAACCTGCTCGACCGCCGCGCAGAACTCGAAATCCTGCCCGCCGCACGGCACTTCGGCATGGGTGTGCTGCCGTACTTCCCGCTCGCTAACGGCCTGCTGACCGGCAAGTACCGCCGCGACAACATTCCCGCCGGTTCGCGCCTGTCCCACTCTAAGAAAAACGTGCTCGACGCCGCCAACTGGGACCAGCTCGAAGCCTTCCACAGCTTCTGCACCGAACGCGGCATCACCGAGGTGCAGGCGGCGTTCTCCTGGCTCGCACAGCAGTCGCCGGTCACCTCCGTCATTGCCGGTGCGACCAGCGCCGAGCAGGTGCGCGCCAACGCACAGGCGGCATGCCTGCGCTTCGACGCTGAGGACCTCGCCGCCCTGGACGCCATCTTCCCGGCACCCGAGAAAATCGCGCTGTTCTAACTCCGGCTCCCTCTCAAAGGGGCACTCAGGCGGTCGCACGTGTCGGCCGTAATATACGCTGAAAAATGTCCGCGGTGAGAAATAAATATCACCCGCTGAACGTTTTCGCTAGGATTAGGTGAGGTGTGTCTAACCTGACGCGCCTCACCTAGCCCACTGACAGTGCTGAAGAACCACCAATGTCGGTGTAATCTCACCTAACCCCTCGGCATAAAGGACACCATGAGCGCACAGAGCACCGCCTCCACCCTGCCCCCTCTGGGCACCGGGAAGCACAGTCGATACCTCGGCATCATTGCACTCATCGCCACCTTCGGAGGTCTGCTCTTCGGCTACGACACCGGAGTGATCAACGGCGCGCTCGAACCCATGAGCCGCGAACTCGGCATGGACTCCACCACCCAAGGTTGGGTCACCGGATCGCTCGCCTTCGCCGCCGCTATCGGCGCACTCGGATGCGGCCGCATCTCTGACCGGTTCGGCCGCCGAACCACCATCATTGGGCTCTCCACCATCTTCTTCATTGGTGCCCTGGCGTGCGTCTTCGCACCCAACGTCGCCGTGCTCATCACCGGGCGCACCCTGCTCGGCCTGGCGGTCGGTGGCGCCTCCGCCGTGGTGCCCGTGTTCCTCGCAGAGCTCGCACCCTACGAAATTCGAGGCTCCCTCTCCGGCCGCAACGAGCTCATGGTCGTGGGCGGTCAGCTTGCCGCGTTCATCGTGAACGCCCTCATCGGCAACGTATGGGGTGAGCACGACGGCGTGTGGCGCTGGATGTTCGCCATCTGCACCCTGCCCGCCATCGGCCTGTTCGTCGGCATGCTGCGAGTGCCCGAGTCGCCGCGCTGGCTGCTGCGCGTCGGTCGGCGTGAACAGGCGCTTGAGGTGATGAAGCGCATCCGCTCCACCGAACGTGCCGAGGCTGAGATCGCCGATATTGAACGCACCCTGCAGGCGGAGGCAACCACCCAGAACAATGCGGCGGGTAAGGAAAGCGTGGGCGTGCGCGGCTGGTTCGTGCGCATCCTGCTCGTCGGTATTCTGGTCGGCGCGGGCCAGCAGCTGACCGGCATCAACTCGATCATGTACTACGGCATTAAGGTGCTCAAGGAAGCCGGTTTCAGCGAATCCGCGGCGCTCATCGCGAATATTGCGCCGGGTACGATCGCGGTGCTCGGCTCCATCCTGTCGCTGCGCCTGATGGAGCGTGTACCGCGCCGCGTCATGGTCATTACCGGCTATAGTTCGACCGCGTTTTTCCACGTGCTGATTGCGGGCGCATCCATGCTACTGCCCGCCGATAACGCGGCGCGTCCCTGGATTCTGCTGGTGCTCATCGTCTGCTTTGTGGGCGCGATGCAGACCTGCCTGAACGTGTCGACGTGGGTGATTATGAGTGAGCTGTTCCCGCTGCGTGTGCGTGCGGCGGGTATGGGCATTTCGGCGTTTAGCGGCTGGATGATGAATGGTGTGCTGTCGCTGGCGTTCCCCGTGATTCTGGGTGCGGTCGGTCTGACCGGCTCCTTCATCGGCTTTGCCGTGGTGAACGTGGTCATTGCGTTGCTGATGTTCCGCAACCTGCCGGAGACTCGCGGCGTGAGCCTGGAGCAGGTGGAGCGCGGCGTGATGGACGGTAGCATCTACCCCTCCGCAGGCAAGCACTAGACCCGGCGGGTTTTTAGGTATAAATGAGGCGGGCGGCCCC
>NZ_KV811074.1:2938-6610 GCF_001812975.1 Rothia sp. HMSC073B08
CGCCCGCCTCGCAATATGTGCTGAGAGATTAGTCTGCAGGGTTCTCTGCAAGGAACTCGTCGAGGCCGATGCGGTAGCCGTCATCTTCGGCGCGTGCCTTGCGAAGAGCCTCAATGTCGAGGAGCTCTTCGTACTCTTCAAGTAGCTTCAAATCTTCGTAGGAGATGAGCGCGGCAACAGTCTTACCATTGCGGCTGATGAGGGGGCGTTCGCCGGAGAACACTGCTTCGTTGACTTTGGTTCCGAGGTTGTCGCGGAGTTCTTTAAGAGTCGTGACATTGGAACGAGTCCGGTGAGTGGTGACAGTCATGACTGGTTCCTTTCTGGGGTTTATGCGTTAGCTCCGAGGATAGTTCCTGTGTAGGTTCTATTCAAGAAGCTACAGGGCGAAGAAGGGTACAGGGCACGAGTAGGGAATTACCGCATTCTGTACACCATTGATAACAGTGCATTTTTCCTGCATTGATAATTCCCTTAACGATAGAATGAGGTACGGAACACTAAAAACTCGCCTGGTCAGAAATAATATCTAAGGCATGGCCTGCTGAGTTAGACAGTTTCCGGTGTTATGTATCGATGAAGACATAGGACCGACCGTGGGATGCCAAGAGGTGACCCGCTGAAAGGAGGGTGTCATGAACGCCCTGCATACCAATTCCTATAACTGCTCGCAGCTAGTTTGGGCTGCCTATAAGAGCACGGATCCTAACGTGGACCTCGACTCTGACGGTGGCCCCGACGTATACCCGGCAGATATCCAGAAATCGCACTGGGTACATCTCTACGAAACGAGGTGGTAGCAATGACCACATCCCGTTTTTCAGGAAGCCTGCGTCTGGGACTCATTGCTGCCCTCCTCATGTCAGGCTGTAGCGCGACCATCCCGGTAACAAACGACCCTCGCAAAGCCCTCGACGAAAGCAGCATCGCTATATCCATTGCAGGCGACTCAAGATACCTGCCGAATGCTGGAGGAGGCGTAGCATTCTACAACTCAGAAACCCAAAAATGGTCAAGAATCAAAAATGTTGGGGTCCGAAACTCGCCAATTGTATACAAAGATAAAAACCTATATTTCACAGATACAAATTCACTATTCACCCTCTCCGATAAACTGCACACATACCCAAAGAAAACAAAAAATGATTACAGTGAAGATGTGTACGTTGCAGACGATAGCACTATTGTAGCTATAGATAATTACGGAGGGGATGGAAGTGGTGATTACGTATTCCTTGTGACAATTGTAAAAGATGGTGAGGTGAGGGAAGAGAGAATTAAAAATATTATACACATGACAGCTCAGTGCGCCGACGGCAGCATATGGGGCTACGATAAAATCAGCAATTACGAAGGAACAGATAACCAATACCTACACCCAAGGAACCCCACGTTCCTTACCCGCGTGTACCCGAACCCTTCAAATGAAAAAATGTTCTCGAAGAGTCTCGAAAGTAACACAATGTATGGTTCCTACATCGTGTGTGCAGGGAATAGAATTGTGAAAATCCATGATACTTACCCGCAAAGCATTACCGACTACCAATATGCAGATTTAAAAGATATTGACGGATCCATGCTCGAAGTAATTAATGTGCAAACAGGCGAGCATACAGAACGCCAAATTACCGGTGAAGCGAGCAAACGTGTAGATGGAGAAAATGTTCCTTCAGGTGCACCGTATGCAATACACGCATACGGGGACGACATCTGGTGGGTCCATCACGACGGGCGAATCATCTCAACCAACATTGATACCGCCCACAACACTGTACGATTCAGCCTCAAGATCCCAGAAGGAGTAAAGGAAGTCTCTACATACTACTGGACCGAGAAGAACCTCTACGCCATGTACGAGCTGCAAGGAGAAACCTATATTCAAGCCTATTCCGTTGAGTCCGGTGAACTCATCAAAACCCAGAAAATACCGCACTACAACGCTCTTCTGAACGGGCGCGAATACCCCTCATACTTCGTTATTACAAACGAAGAGAAATTCCTTAAAAACTAGCCTCTCGCGCTGAAATACTGCATATTGCTAGGCGGGCGGCCCCTCCCTGTGGAGGTGCTGCCCGCCTCGTGCGTCCCGTGACCCGCCGCCCCTCGCCCCACCGCACTGTTCGTTGAATGAGAAGCAAGGAACCCCTACCCTGCGCCACCAATCCATAAGTGATACGGTCAAAGAACAAGTAATGGATTCACGTGCTGAAATGCACGCCCGACCCTGCCCCACACGCATCGCCCGGACGCCCGCATCCAGCACGCCACAACTCTATAACGAACACGGGTGAACAATGACTGAGAACGTACACAACGACTGGGACCTCCGAAGCGAAGAGGTCCAGAAGGACCAGGTAGCTGCCTACGACGCAATGCGCCGCCGTTGCCCCGTCGCCCACGACGAATTCATGGGCTACTCCGTCTTCAAAAACGCCGACGTACAGCACGTACTCGACCACCCCGAAATCTACTCCAACGTCGTCTCCACCCGCCACATCGCCGTCCCCAACGGCATGGACGCACCCGAACACACCACCTTCCGCGCGGTCAACGACAAGTACTTCACTCCCGAACGCCTCGAAAAGTTCGCACCCGTCATCCGCGACGCTGTGAAGAGCCTCATCGCAGAACTGCCCCGCGGCGAAGAAGTAGACGTCATGCAGGGCTTCGGTCAGGCATACGCAATGCGCGTGCAGAACGCCTTCATGGGCTGGCCCGCATGCCTCGAACAGCCCCTCACCGAGTGGATCGAGAAGAACCGCGTCGCCACCCTGCGCCGCGACCGTGAAGAAATCGCGAAGGTTGCCCTCGAATTCGACGGCTACATCCGCCAGCTGCTCGACGAACGCCGCGAGGACGCCGCAGCCGGCAACCCCAAGGACGTCACCGCCGAGCTGCTCACCGACACCGTGCAGCTGCCCGGCGAAGAACCCCGCACCATGACCGACGAAGAAATCGTCAGCCTCATCCGCAACTGGACCGTGGGCGAGCTGTCCACCGTCTCCGCAACCGTGGGCGTATTCGTCAACTTCCTGGCACGCAACCGCGCCGAACAGGACCGCCTGCGCGCATCCCTCGCCGACGGCAATGCACTCGACGACCGCAGCGAAATCGCCCTCGCCGTCGAAGAAATCATGCGACTCGAAGACACCCTCGTCACCAACCGCCGCATCACCGCCCAGGACACCGAACTCGGCGGCCGCACCCTGCCCGCCGGCTCCCGCGTGACCATCAACTGGGCAAGCGCCAACCGCGACGAGGACGCCTTCGAAGACGCCCTCACCTACAACCCGCACCGCGACCAGTCCCGCAACCTCGTGTACGGCGACGGCATCCACGTCTGCCCCGGCGCGCCCCTGGCACGCCTGGAACTGCGCATCCTGCTCGAGGAGCTGCTGCGCGGCACCGAGTCCATTGAGATCGCGGACGAGAGCGAGAAGCCCGCAACCGTGAACGCCGTGTACCCGGTCTCCGGCTACTCGGTCGTGCGCGCCATCTTCAACTAGGCACGCTCCAGCTCTAAAAAGTGCGAGGCGCCGAACCCCTGAGAATGGGGGTCGGCGCCTCGCGCTGTTAAGAGTAAATATAAGAGTGAATAGTAGGGTAGTGGCGGCCGGTATCAGCCGCTCACTATAGATAAAACGGCTCTTCCGAGTTGAGTGTGGGTGACCG
>NZ_KV811075.1:0-24307 GCF_001812975.1 Rothia sp. HMSC073B08
CGGTCACCCACACTCAACTCGGAAGAGCCACTTTATTGGAGAGACCATCGCGTCCTCGCCCACACTGCAGCGAGTATTTCTGTGGATTCTGTTCTCTGCATCCCTGCTCCTCATGCTTGTCCCCGTCATGACGGGCGAGTACGCGTGGAGCATCCTATCCATCTCCACGATGCTGTTTTCCGTCGTGATGATTGACGGCACGCACAAGCACAGTGTGCAGGATGCAAAGAACGGCGGCGCGTACCATTACTTTCTGCTGACGGTGGGCACGTTCTGCGTCGCCGCGATTGCTCTGCTCGCTGCTCTCTCCCTGGTGGGTGTCCCGCAGGTTGCCTCCACCCCGCAGGTGGACGGCATCAATTTCGCGCCCTGGTATGTGGCGGCGTCCGCGCTGGTTCTGCTGCTGTTCTTCTACAATGCTGCGCAGCCGAGCGACGAGGTCCCTAACCTGCACCGTATGGAGCGCATCAACCGGTATGTGCGCGCGGTGGTGCTGGGTGTGAGCGCCCTAATGGTGTTCTTCTGCCTGGTTATTCCGGTGGTTTCGTTCGCTACTGCCGGTTATGAGCCTGTGGGTGTTTCGGTGGTGCTGTGCCTGGTGCCGGTCTTCCTGATTTTTGTGCGCCGCACCCTGTTCAAGCTGTGGGCGTCGACCTTTGAGGAGGGCACTGCCGGGTATGGCGTGTTGCGTGGCTTCTGCGTAGCCCTGGTGGGTTTGGGTGGATGTTTGGCGGCGGTCCGTCTTGCCGTTGATGTTGTGCAGTCCGGTAGCGGGTTGTCGCTGGTGTATGTGGTGCCGGTGATCGCCTCGTACCTGCTGGTGAAGAGGTACCTGACCGTGGGTGTTGCTATCCCCGAGAAGGAAGATGAGGAGGACCCGAAGGCTGAACCTGCAGCCAGCTAAACCGTGGAGCCCCGCACAGAGAAGGCCCCTGGGCCGAGAGATTACCTCTCACCCCAGGGGCTTTCTGCATGCCAGCAGCGGCTCACCTGAGCGCCACCAGCCCGCCGGTGAATGGTCGCCCAGTCTTCACCCGAGCCTTGCACCGAGTTAACTTTTTAGCCACCTAACCCATAGACCATCAAAGTGCTCGACATTTCTACTTGTCAGAGCTTTCAAGCACATAGAGTATCCTTGGGAAAGGTACGCCACCTGCAGGTGGTGCACTTCCGGATATTCACCAACCACATACGAAATGAGGACTTTCATGTCTGAAAACACCCCGCAGCCGGTTGCACCGCAGCAGCCGCAGTTCACCCAGCAGGCACCCGCCGCACAGCCTGCATATGGCGCACCCGTCGAGGCACCGAAGAAGAAGTGGGCGGCTGTAACCGCACTAGTTCTGGGTATTATTTCCGCCCTGACCGGCATCTTTGTTATTGGTTCGTTCTTGACCATCCCGACCATTATTTTTGCGGTGATTGCTCTGGTCATGGTCAAGAACGGCACCGGCAAGGGTAAGGGCATGGCGATTGCCGCTCTCGCACTGGTTCTGGTGGCATATATTGCGACTTTCGCTTTCTTCCAGATTCGTGCCGCAAACCTTCAGAAGTCTGAGCAGCAGGCTCGCGAAGTTATCCAGAAGTGCGAGAACCACGAGCCCGGCTACTACATCACCGAGAAGGATGGTAAGCGTTACTGCAACGCTGGCGGCTGGGTCTACGAGATGGATAAGTAAACCGGTCGTCTGGTTTAGTAACCGATGATGCGATAGGTGGGGGCGTTCGTGCGTGCGGCAGTCGCCGTGCCTGCGAGCGCCCCTCAGCCGTATCCTCCGTGGGTGCTTCAGCATCTGGCGGCGAGTACGCCCCGGAGCACCTGCAGCGCATCCTTGATGCGCACTCCACTACCACCACCGACTCCAACCCGACCGAAGGAGCGAATAGCTAAAATGATGTCTCAAGAATCTGCTATTACCTTTTGGGGCGTATGCTCCATCATCACAACTATTTTCACGATTCTCACCCTTGCCGCTTACATCATCAATCGACGCCGCGACGAGAAGAAGAAGCGTGAAGGCATCTACATTAGTCGTCTGCGAGCGCTACTGGTGTACGTTATTGTCTTTATCCCGGGCTTCCCGATTATCCGCTATTTTTTGTCGCTCAATGGCCCCGAGACTAACCCCTATGCGGAGGGTATTTACATCTTCATGACTGCTTTCCTCTTGTTCTACCTGTGGCACGTCAACGCCACGTACATGAAGATTTCTTCTGAGGGTATTAATATGCACACCCCCGTTCGCGGGTCGAGGATCTGCCCCATCGGCGCGATTGATAGCGTTGTTTATAGCGAGTCCAAGGATGAAGATACCCCAAGCCGGATGTGGTTCCTCACTAAGTCGCGTGCACGTATTAACCCGTTGAACCCGAATTATGATGAGTACTATCTCTTGGTCATTACTCGGTTCAGGATTGAGTATGGTCGCTGGCCTGACCTGGATAATCCGGCTGATGTGGATAAGGTGAACCAGCTGGATAACCGTTATGAAGTCATTCCGTATTTCATGAATAATCAAGAGATTGCGGGTCTTGCTGACGTCGATATGTAGCCTGCCGGTTTGTGGGCTGAAGGCTCCCGGGGATGCGCGGCTCACCCCCGCGCTACCCCGGGGCTTTCGGGGCTTATGCCCCGGTATCCTCAGCACGTAGGCACCGCCGCCTAGCCCGGACGGGGCGCGTGCTCTTCCTATTCACCAACCACACGAAACGAGAACCCACCATGCGCACTTTCCTGATTATCTTCTGGGGTATCTTCGCTGCGTTCACAACAGTTGCGACGTTTTACGTCCTCATTAATTACGAGGTGCAGCGCTGGAAAGATAAGCAACGGCAACGTGAGGGTATCTATATTCGACGGGTTACTCGGCTCGAAGCTCTCATTACGATATTTACCCCCGTTTTTCCGTGTGCTATGTTTGCAGGTCATATATTTTTTGACCCTGAATCAGCAAGTATAACGATTGACATAACGGCCTTGTTAGTATCAGCGATATTTGCCGCATACTTGCGGTATGTGCACGTTGCCTACGTGAAGATTTCTTCCGAAGGCGTCGAGCAGCGCATTTGGTTCTCCAACCCGACCCGCTACCCTTTCACCGCGATTAACCGCGTCGTGTTCTACAAGGCATCGAATTATGAAGACGATGACATGGTGGGGTTCTACGCCAAGTCAGGCACCCAGATTGCCCTGTTTAGCCCGTTGCCTTATAAAAATTACCGGCTTTTGGCGATTGTGCGGTTCAGGATTGAGAACGAGCGTTGGCCTGACATGGACACCCCGGATGATGTGGCTCAGGTGAACCGTTTGGATTGTGCCGGGAAGACGATGCGCTACTTTGAAAATTTGGGGAAGGTTACTGGCCTTGCCGACGTCTACATGTAACCCTCCCAATAAGCGCCGGCTACCCCCTGCATCCGAAGAGCCGCAACCGGCACGAACACCACCAACACCGCGAAAGAGGAGAACGGCATCATGCACACCTTTTTCCTTCTACTCTGGGGCACCTGCACCCTCGCATCAATCATCGGCGCCATCATTGTCGTTATCCTGCATAATAGGCACCTGCGCCAGGACATGCAGCTACGCGACGAAGGCATCTACATTACGCGTGTGCCCCGCCGTGAAGCACTCATAAGCCTCCTCACGCCCACACTCCCGGCAGGTTTCTTCGCGTTCTACCTCTACACGCAGGCAGAGCTCGGCATCCTCTTCAACCTCCTGATGTTCATCCTGCTGCTGGTCTTCCTCTACCACCTTCTGCACGTTCACCTGGTGTACACGAAAATCACGCCCGACACTGTGGAACAGAAACTCTCACCGTTCGCTACCGTGACCCCCTACCCGATTAGGGCTATCGACCAGGTTTTCTACTTCCAGGGTAAGACGGAGGCGGAGGATTGGGATGGGGAAGCGACCGACAGCGCCACCTTCTACACCAAGAAAGGCAAGCAAATCGCCAAGCTAGACCCCGTTGGAAGGAACCACCGGCTGCTGGCAATCGTACGGTTCAGGCTCGAGTTCGACCGCTGGCCCGATATGCGGAACCCGCAAGATCTGGCGTGGGTTGATACATGGGATAACCTCGAGTGGACCCGACCCCTGTTCAGGAAGCTGTACAGAAGACGCAACAAAATCACCGGCCTAGCGGATATCAAGATGTAACACCGCATAGAGAAAGCCCCCGCAGCCGAGAGTCACCCTCTCAGCCGCGGGGGCTTCACCGTATCAGCGTGTCCTCACGCGGCGAGCGCTAAGAAGCGCGGCGGCGAGAACGCAGCACCATCGCAGTGCCGGCACCAAGCACCAGCGCACCGCCCACAGCCACAGACACCGCGCCAAAACCAGTACGTGCCAGGCCGCCCTGCTGGGAGCTAGCGCCGCCAGAAGAAGCAGACACACCAGACTGACCCAGGGAGCCGCCACCGGTACCACCGCCGGAGACACCACCCGGGTACACGCCGCCAGCAGAACCATCAGCCGAACCCTCAGAGGAGCCCTGAGCGTTCACGCCACCGGCAGCGCCAGAAGCACCAGACTGACCGGACTGACCAGACTGCGCGGCACCAGACTGCGCGGAGCCGGGCTGGTTAGCACCAGCGGTACCGCCCGGGGTTGCCGAATCCACACGGCGCACACCGCTAAAGTCGTCCTTAGCCGCGTTCGGGTCCTTCGGCACGGCAGTCTCAAACGAGCACGCATCCGACGCCTTCTTACCCACAGCAACCGCAAGCTGCTGCACCGGGCTGTTCACCTCAGTACCATCAGCCAGAGTCGCGGAATAGTGCACATCAAACATGTACTGGCCGGGCTCAGAGAACACCCAGTTCGCGTGCGCGTGCGTCGCGTAATCAATGTCGATCGTGGTCTTGCCGGTCGTCGAATCCAGCAGCACATCCGCACCGTTCAGCGACTCGGTGAACATGCCGAAGCGCGCACCCTCAGGCATGACCTTCGGAACCACGTGCAGGCGCACCGGGCCGCGCAGCTGCGAGTAGTCGATGTCCTGCGTGTTGTAGCCGGGCCAGGGCAGGCCGCTCTGCTGGGTCTGCGGCAGGCCGTAGAAGGCGGTGCCGACCGGGCCCATGAAGTTCAGCTTCTCATCAGCCATACGTTCGGTGCGCACACGGCGAGCGTTCTCGCTGACCGTCCACACGACCGAATCAAGCGGGCGCACGGTCGAATCGGCGTCAATGATGCCGCTGTCGTCGCGCAGACCCACGGACAGCTGGCGGTCCTTCAGGGTTGCCTGAATGTCCAGGTGGCCGTGCGAAATCTTGGTGCGGCCGTCAATCTGGCCGGGCACGCACTGGTTACCCGGGGTTCCGGGGGTGGACGGCTGCGCAGACGGTGCCGGGCTAGTCGGAGCAGGTGCGCTCGGGGTCGGGTTCGCGGGCGCGGGGCTAGACGGTGCCGGAGTGGAGGGCGCCGGAGCAGGCACGCTCGGCTCTGCAGAGGCGGTCGGCACCGCAGGCACGGTCGGAACCTCGCTGGGAGACACCGACGGAACGGTGCTGGGCTCAGCGGTCGGAGCCTCGGAAGGAGCCTCGCTCGGCTCAGCAGAAGGCTCGGCAGAGGGCGCGACCGTAGGCTCAGCGCTCGGCGACGGATCCACCGGAGCAGGCTTCGGCGCATCGCTAATGGGTGCACTATCGGGAGCCAACGCACCGTGTGCGGTGTACTTCGTGCCCGGCTCGTAGTTCGCAGCCACCTCAGTGGTGGAGGCGGAAGCGTTCATATCCGGGTGGGTCAGCATCTTCACGCGCAGAGCCGTGCCCTTGTAGAACGACTCGTCACGGAAGGTAAAACGCGCCACGCCGTCCTCAACGGAGCCTTCCAGGTCGAGGTACGGGTAGACCGGGTCATCCTGGGCGTAGAAGCCGCCGCGCATGAAGCCGCGCACCTTCGGGTCCTTGAAGCGGACCTCAACGGTGCTGAAGCCGTTGCCGTTCGGGGTGACGGTCACGTCGTAGTCCATGCTGGTCGGCGTGTACTGCTGGGTGCTGAGTACGGTGTTCGCCTGATCCGGGATTTCTTCGGGCCAGGTACCGTTGCCGTCGTCGCTGTAGACGCTCTCAGCCTTGCCGGGCTCGTAGGTGAGCTTGTGCGAGATCCAGCGGGACGCCTCCGCGCTGTTCGCGTCGGAGGTGTCGGGGGTGAAGACAGCCTGCAGCTGGGAGCCTTCGCTACCGAGCATTTCAGACCAGGTGGCGGTACCGTTCACGACCGGCAGGTCGGTCAGGAAGTAGCCGTTGTTGTACAGGGTCAGGGTGCCCTTGAGGTTCTTGTTTGCGGCGGTGAAGGTGATGTCGCTGAGCTTGTCGTCGGCGTCCTTGTTCTTTGCCGGGTCGGCGTCCAGGCGGTGCGGTGCCACGGACAGCATGTACTTTGCGGCGTCCAGGTCACCAACGGGTGCCGCATTGTAGCGGTCAACGGTGGGCACGGCGGTGGGGGTGCCGTCACCGAGCACGGGCTGCATGCCGCCAACCTGCCAGACCAGCTTCGACGGCTTGGAGCTAATGATGCGGCCGTCGGTGGAGCGCGCCACGGTGCGGTAGGTGACCACGTAGCGGCCGGGGCGGGTGAAGGTCGTGGTGTTGTGCGTGTGGCTACCCTTATCGAGCAGCCAGGAGTGCCAACCGTTCGAGCTGCTGGAGAGCATGCGGTACACGTCAGCGGGGGCATCATCCGGGTTGTAGCGGAAGAGCTCCATGCGGCCGGGACCCTCAACGGAGAGAATGTCAGTGGCGAACACACCATCACGGAAACGCTCAGTGGGGACCTTCGTGGATGCGCCCAGGCCAGCCCAGATGGGGTCCTGGTTGCCGTAGGTCAGGTGCGGTGCCATGTAGAGGGTCTGGCCGGGTTCGCCGAGGAACGCCAGGGAGGGCGAGTCGCCCAGGGTCATGGTGTACTGCGACTTGCCGTCCCTGGTGCTGTAGCCCTTGCCGACCCAGTTGACGGTCTTGTCCAGTTCGTAGGTGTCTGCGCCGGTCTTGTAGGGGTTCGCCTCGTTCATGAGGACGAAGGTGCCGTTCTGCTCGTCCCAGTATGCCTTGGGGGCGTCAACGTGGCCCTTGGTGGTGACGATTTTGCCGTCGTCGGGGCCTGCTGCGGCGGGCAGGGAGGGGGCAGCGCCGGCGAGCGCGAGCAGTGCTGCGGCGGAGAGGAATGCGGCGGCGCGGCGGAGGGCGGGCTTGCCGCCGGGGATGAAGAGTGCGGGGGTGTGTGTGGTGACCCGTCGTTGGGTCTGCTTCTGAGAGCTCATGACAACCTTTCTCATTTTTCTATTTCCTAGGGTAGCTCTTTTGCAAATAATTGTCATTTAGAACCTAAGTGAGTATAGTGATTCTCAGAAACACGTGTGCGCCGAGGCGCGCCCAAAAACGCACACCACGTACATCCACAAAGAGAAAAACACGGCAGAGCGCACCCCGGACGCAGGGGAGAAACCGGCAACAGGCCGCCGGACCCAGCATCGGGCAAACCCCGAAAACACCGGGTAGCGCGCCAGCCAACGAGCAGTCATCCAAGGAGCCACCATGCAAGGACGCACCAAACCCCTGAGCCTACTCAGCGCAACCACCCTCGGATGCACCCTCGCACTCGGGGCACCCCTCGCCCTCCCCCAGGTCGGCACCTTCACCGCCGCACAGGCACAGGAAAACCAGACCGGCACCCAGGCAGGTACCGAGTCGCGCGCCTACGTCAACTACGAAGGTGACTACGTCATCGCGGGCGTACACACCGAAATGCTCAACGCATTCCTCGACGGCAACCAGTTCACCCTCGCCACCCTCGCAGACACCGGCCCCGGCCAGCAGGGACGATTCAACCCCGCCCGCACCGTCTTCCACCTGCCCGACGTCGAGGATGCACACACCAACGTCGTAGCAGGCTACGACTACATTGCCCCCGAAGGCACCGACATCTTCTACATTCCCTCCACCCGCACCCGCGGCCTGCTCTACCCCGGCCTCGGCGCGGAAGGAATCCGCCCCGGCGCACTCAAGGACAACACCATCAACCTTGAACTCGTGCGCAGCAGCGTACCCGAAGGCGGCCGCGCCGAAGTCTTCACCGAATCCGGTCGCGACAACCCGCGCGTCTTCAGCACCAACGACAAGCTCGCACCGCACACCATCACCTCTGGCGGTCACGAGCACCTCAGCTGGGCATTCACCCGCGCAGGCATCTACCAGCTGACCTTCCGTGCCACCGCAACCCTTGCCGACGGCACCCCGGTCAGCTCCGAGGCGACCTACACCATCGCCGTGGGCACTAACGCTGAGGACGGCTTCAAGCTCCTGAACGCACAGAACGCCGCAAAGGAAGCGACCAAGGACGCCACGAGCGAGGCGACCACTACCCCCGAGGCGACCTCCACCGCTACCGAGAGCGCCACCAGCAGCCCCAGCGCATCTACCTCCGCAAGTGCTGAGGCGAGTGCTTCTGCTGAGGCGAGCGCATCCACCGGTATTCGCCGCGTGGATGGATCCGTGAACGGTCAGAATGCCGCGCAGGTGACCGACCCGAACAGCGCGAAGGCGGCGGCAAATGGTGAGCAGGTATCCCAGGGCGGATCCGGTGTAACCGCTATCAGCGGCACCGACAACACCAATAACGGCTCTGACAAGGGTGAAAACAAGGACGGCAATGCCACCAGCGCGAAGGGATCCAGTGTGAAGGGCTCCAACGCCCAGAACATCAGCGCACCCAGCAACGGCGGCGGCATTACCGGTAACGGCGTGCTGTCCTCCGGTCTGCCCGGCAGCCTGAACCAGCAGTGCATCGCCACCGAGGTTCCCGCCGAAGATGCCAAGGACTCTAAGGACGCTCAGAAGGACAACAAGCAGAGCAACCAGGCAGCCCAGGCACCGACCAGCATCCCCACCCTCGCCGTGGTCAACACCGCCGAGCACAGCGGCCGTGAAGAAGTCACCCACGGCCACTTTGACGTGGGCCCGATCCTCAACGGCGGCAACCTCACCAGCAGCGTGAAGGACGACCGCACCAGCCCCGCCCGCCACGTCTCCCCCGGCGCCCTCGAGTTCGTGCTCAATGACGCCGCGAAGATCAACCTGCCCGCAGGCATGGAGAACATCGCCCCGGCGGGCACCCCCGTGCACATGATCGGTGCAACCCAGCAGCAGGGCGTGCCCTGGCTCGGCTGGAGCACCCAGGACCCCGAACTGCTCAAGCAGCTCGACGGCCCCGTCACCATGAGCCTCAACGGTTTTGAGGGCCCCGGCACTATGTCCACCTTCCTCTCCGGCAACTTCGGTTCCGCCGGTCAGCAGGTCTTCGATTCGCGTAGCGGCGGCTCCTTCCAGGTGCCCGCAAACACCCACCAGCACAGCAACTGGGTGTTCACCGCTGAGGGACGCTACACCGTGACTATCGGCTGGACTGCACGCCTGAAGAACGGCCAGCAGGTCAGCAGCGAATCGGTTCTGCACTTCACCGTCGGCAACCCCGATAACGCCCCGGCAAGCAACAACGCACAGGGTGGGGCAGAAACCAAGCAGGACGGCGGCAACGCTAACAACGCTAACGGCGCCAACAACGGCAGCGAGAAGAGCACCGCAAAGAACCCCGTCAACGGCACCGTCGACGAAGCCACCGGCATCGTTACCAAGCCCGACGGATCCAAGGTGCGCATCGTCGGTAAGACCGCCTCCGGCGAGGATTGCGCCTTGACCAGCCAGGAACTCGCGAACGCCCAGAAGGCAGCCGCGGCAGGCAAGCTACCGAACACCGGTGTGGTCATCGACCCGTTCATGGTCAGCACCTCCATTCTGGCGCTGGCACTCGGTGCCATGATTTTGCGTTCGGCACGCCGAAAGGGCCGCAGCGGTGACACCGCATAGCGGGCATACCGGCAACCGCGCACACGCTTATAGTCGGCGTACCGCCCTCACCCTCGCCTCCCGTATTGCGGTGGGTGCGGGGGTGGGGGCTGGTGCCTTCGCACTGAGCGGATGCGCCAGCACCGTGAACGCCTCCTCCGACCGGATGCGCGTGGTCGCCACGACCCCGATCCTGGCGGACTTGGCGCAGCAGATTGCAGGGGAGCGCGCCAGCGTGCACTCCCTCGTGCCTGCCGGCGCTGACCCGCACTCGTATGAGCCGAGCCTGCGCGATATCCGCGATGTCGCCTACGCCCGCTGCGCTCTGACGAACGGTCTGCTGCTGGAGCAGCGTAAGCTCAGCAAAATGGTTGAGGCGAACCTGCCCGCAGGCGTTGTGTCCGTGGCAGTTGCGGAGAAGATTGAGCAGTACGGCGGCAAGCTGGAAGCCATTGTTGAGGATGCCTCCCTGGACTCCATCTGGCTGGGTTTGCGTGTTGAAGAGGGCGGGCAGAACGAGTCCGCCCCCGCCGATTCTTCGGATGCGGGCATGCGCTTTGAGGTGCAGAGCGTGCGAGCGCGTACCTCTACCGATTCCTCGAATGCGCAGCTGGCGGCGTTCATTACGCAAACCTTCGGTGCGGTGGAGATGCTGTGCGATTCGCATGCGCGCGGCGTGAACCTCACCCGTGAGGGGGACACCGCGATCCGCACCGGCGATATGGGTTCGCTGGAGCTTCCGTTGCAGGCGCATACGCACCTGTCGTGGGCGTTTAGTGATGCCGGCGAGTACGCCATTGAGCTGAGCGCCACCGCGGTCAATGCGCCGGAGTCGGTGCGTTCTTCGCGTGGCACCCTGTACTGCGCGGTCGGTCGTGACCCGCAACAGCTGGTGGACCGTCTGGCGAAGGAACAGAACGTTTCCGCCGCCGAGATCAAGGTTCTTTCTGCAGGTCACGCCGATATTACGGCACGTACCGGCGACGGCAGGCTCGTGCTTCGCGCGGATTCCTCCCAGGGCGCCGTAGAGTACGAACTGAACCGCACCGTGGTCGCGGTCCCCTCCCGCACCCTGCAGGAGGTGCCCGCCGGCGGTAGCTACCGTTTCCTGCGTTCGGGTGCTTCGGAGCATCGCGGTCAGGTGTATCTGCTGGCGCAGGCCGTTCTGGGCAAGCACGTGCACGGCGAAATCGACCCGCATATTTGGCATTCGGTACCGAACGCGAAGGCGAGCGTGCAGGTCATTCGTGACGCGCTCACCTCCGCCGACCCGGAGGGTGCGAGCGAGTACGCGACCCGCACCGAGCAGGTCATGAAGGAGCTTGACGCCCTGGACGCTCAGCTGCGTCAGGTGTACGGAGGCCTGCCGGAGTCGGCACGCAACCTGGTCACCACGCACGACGGCTACCGCTACCTGGCGAGCACCTACGGGTTGCACATTGCCGGTTTTGTGAGTGCCAGCGCCAGCGGTGAGCCGAGCATTCAGCAGCGTCAGCGCCTGCGTCGCACGGTCGAGGATTTGAAGGTTCCAGCGATTTATCTGGACAAGTCCACGGCGATGCGTTCACCGGTTCTCACGGAGCTGGCTCGGGAGGCGCAGGTGCGTACCGGGGTGCTCTATTCGGACACCCTGGATGCGCAGGCTCCTCACTACGCGCAGATGATGTTGGCGAATGCTCACACGATTGCGCTGTGCTCTGGCAATGGCTCTGGCGGCGATTCTTCGGGTGCTAGTTGCTCGGAGGCAAGCACCTCATAACCCGGTTCTAAGCTCCCCACAAGCTAATATAGCCGTATCAGCATATAGATAATCTTTCACACACCGTTTCGGTCATGATTCTAGGAAGTCCTCATGATGAACTCAACCACCCCCTCCCGCTCCTCACGTAGCCGCGCCCTACCCGCCCTGGCTCTGGGCGCCAGCCTCATGCTCGCACCCCTGGGTATGGCACACGCGGAAACCACCCCGGCAACCGCTGAGAGCGCCTCGGCTCAGCCGGGCGACAGCAACCTCAGCCGCGGCGAGCGCGCCCTCACCCAGACCCTGTCGGCGGAGCAGCCGGTCGCATCCGGCCGCACCGAAATTTCTGCCGGTCACGTGGATATGGGTCCTCGTTTCAACAACGGCAAGTTTGAGCTCATGCTCCACGACGACCACGGCGAAACCCCCGTCTGGCGCAGCCTGGACGAGGTCATCTACCGCGGTAGCGACCAGGCGATCCTTGAGGTGCCGAACGACCCGCGCTACTCCTTCGTGGGTGCTCCCGCCGGCTCTAAGGTGTACGTCATTCCGCAGACCGAAACTAAGGGCGTGATCTGGCCGGGCTGGAACACTCAGGATCCGCAGCTGGTGTCCAAGCTGAACCGCGGCGTGAACCTGACCCTGGAGCAGGTGAGCGGCCCCGGCACGTTCAGCCTGTACCTGGAGAACGGCAACTTCTCGGCACCGCAGGTGCTGTGGTCCTCGACCAAGAGTGAGCCGCAGAAGCTGTGGGTCGAGAAGAACACTCACACCCACGCGAACTGGGTGTTCACCGCCCCGGGCGAGTACCTGCTGAAGGTCACCGCGAGCGCTGAGCTGTCTGACGGTTCGACCGTGTCTGATACCCGCTACCTGAAGTTTGCGGTGGGTGATTCTGCGAGCGCTGATTCCCTGTACGCGATGGAGGCGCAGGCTCGCGGTTCTGCATCCTCGGGTTCGGCTTCTTCTGCTTCTCAGGCCGCCGGTACCCAGGCATCCGGTTCTTCTTCTGCCGCCGCAGCGAGCGATCAGAGCGGTTTCCGTGCTGAGTTCACGATTTCCTGGAGTCCTATTGTCGCTGGCATCGTGGTCGTGGTGGGCGTGGGCGCATTCATCGCCTCCCGACGTCGCCGCTCCTCCGCGCAGCGTGAGGCTCTGGATGAAGTGCGCGGTGACCGTTCGTGAGCGCATCGGTAACAGCGGGTACTGAGCCCGTCCTAGAGATTTCAAACCTGTACGCCGGCTACGCGCGCCGTTCCATCCTCCAGGATCTGTCCCTGACCCTGGAGCGCGGCGAGTTTGCGGGTCTGATTGGTGCTAATGGTGCCGGTAAGACCACGCTACTGCGCACCATTTTGGGTCTGATTCGCCCGGCGTCCGGTCAGGTTCGGGTGCTGGGTGAGTCGCCGCGTGTGGCGCGTGCGCATATTGGTTATGTTCCGCAGAAGCACCAGTTCCAGTGGGATTTTCCGCTGACCGTTAAGGACACGGTGATGACCGGTCGCGTGCGTGAGATTGGGTTCTTCCGCCGCCCGGCGAAGAAGGATTGGGTGCAGGTTTTTTCGGCGATGGAACGCACCGATGTTCTGCACCTGCAGGATGCTTCCATTGCGGAGCTTTCCGGTGGTCAGCGTCAGAGGGTTCTTTTGGCGCGCGCTTTGGCGGCGAACCCCTCCCTGCTACTGTTGGATGAGCCGTTTACGGGCGTGGACGCGCCGACTCAGACCACTCTGACTCGCCTGTACCGTGAGTTGGCGGGCGAGGGCATCACGATTCTGATGTCTACGCATGACATGCTGGCGGCGCGTGAGTCCTGCTCGCGTCTGTGCGGTGTGCGCGGCAATATTCACCTGGATGGTCCGGCGGACTCCTTTAGCCTGGAGCAGCTGCATACGTGGTTGCACGGTCACGATATTGAGGAGGCGCAGGGCCACGCCCGCACGGGCTTCACCTGTGCCGGTGGTGCGTTGGATGAGTACGGCCACGAGCTGCCGGATTCCTGCGCTTCTGATCATTCTCTCTCCCCCGCCCATACTGCTTCTACCGGGGGTGCCCGTTGATTACTCCTATCGATTTTCTTGCCGACCTGTTCAACCCGTCTCTGGCGTTCCTTCCGCGCGCCCTGGCGGCGGTACTGCTCGCGTCGGTGGTCACCGGTGTGGTGGGCTGTCACGTGCTGATGCGCGGCATGGTCTTCATTGGCGATGCGGTGGCACACTCGGTATTCCCGGGTCTTGCGGTGGCGTTCGTGCTGGGCGGCAACCTGGTCATGGGCGGTCTGACCGCGGGCGTGGTGACGGCTATTCTGGTGGCTATTTTTAGCCAGAATCAGCGGCTACGCGAGGATTCCGTGATCGGTATTTTCTTCGCGGCGTCCTTTGCGTTGGGTATTGTGATTATTTCGTTGGCGCCGGGCTATTCGGGGTCGGTGCAGGATTTCTTGTTCGGCTCGATTGTGGGTGTTTCGAATGAGGACATTACCCAGGCGGCGATTATGGGTGCCGTTATTCTGCTGGTGCTGTGGCTGTTCCACCGCCAGATTGTGACGGTCAGCCTGGACCGTGAGAGTGCCCGCGCGATGGGCCTGCCGGTGCTTGCCCTGGATATTGTGCTGTACGTTCTGGTAACCATTTCTGTGGTGCTGGGTCTGCAGACGCTCGGTAATGTGCTGGTGTTGGCGCTTCTGGTGATTCCGGCGTCGGCAGCCCGCCTGGCGTGCCGCCGACTGGGGTCGATGATGGTGTTCTCGCCGGTGTTTGGCGGTATCTGCTCGATTGTTGGCCTGTACCTGTCGTGGGCGTTTAACTTGCCGACCGGTGGCACGATTGTGCTGTCGATGGTGGCGGCTTTTGTGCTGGTGTGGGCGGTGACGGCGGTTCGTTCGCGAGCGCGTGCCCAGCTGAAGAGCTAAATCCAGTTGAAGAGCTAAGCCCAGCTCAACCTCGACTCAATCCAACTTTTCTCGATTAAACGCACGAGTAAACGCACGAGTAAACGCACGAGGCGCATCC
Source organism: Rothia sp. HMSC073B08 (assembly GCF_001812975.1). Lineage (NCBI taxonomy): Bacteria > Bacillati > Actinomycetota > Actinomycetes > Micrococcales > Micrococcaceae > Rothia > Rothia sp. HMSC073B08. The sequence continues at coordinate 14,602 of NZ_KV811075.1, forward strand.
CTGTTTGGGGGGTGCGCCTCGTGCGTTTTTTACAGGTCTTAAATACCCAAAGTGAATCATGTTCATGTTTAAAGAACCAAAAGATACACTCCGCGTAATAAAAGCGCATAATTCAACACGTCGGGTTTAATGAAAATACAACCTATCAAATATTTCTTATGGGTTGATACATGTAGTGATAAAGCAGTCACTACACCCTCATTAGAGCTTCAAAGAAGGAGTCATCATGAAGGCATATGTATACCACGGTCCCGACCAGAAGGGCGCCTGGGAGGAAGTCCCGAACCCCACCATTCTTGAGCCCACGGACGTTATCGCCCGTGTCGACACCACCACCATTTGCGGTACTGACCTGCACATCCTGAAGGGCGACTGCCCCGAGGTGGACCACGGACGCATCCTGGGCCACGAGGCTGTCGGTACCATTACCGAGGTTGGCTCCGCGGTGACTGACCTAAAGGTCGGCGACCGCATCATCATTCCCGCCGTGACCAGTTGCGGTAAGTGCTCCTACTGTAAGGCGAACCAGCCTTCGCACTGCCAGACCGTTGGTGGTGTCGGCTGGATTTTCGGTTACATGATTGACGGCACCCAGGCAGAGTACGTGCGTGTTCCCTACGCAGAGACCTCGGTCCACCTGGTTCCGGAGGGCCTGACCGATGAGGACGTCCTCTTCCTCACCGACGCACTGCCCACCGGCTTCGAGATCGGTATTCTGAACGGCAACACCAAGCCCGGCGACACCGTCGCTGTCGTGGGTGCAGGCCCCGTGGGTCTGGGTGCAATCATGACCGCTAACCTCTGCGGTGCCGGCCGCGTCATCACCGTCGACTTTGACGATAACCGCATGAACAAGGCACTGGAGCTGGGCGCAACCGATAAGGTCAATGCGGGCGACCCGGACTTTATCGAGAAGATTAAGGCCCTCTCCCCCGACGGCCTAGGCGTGGACGTGGCAATTGAGGCTGTGGGTGTTCCGCAGACCTTCGAGACCTGCACCAAGATTGTTCGCCCCTACGGCAACATCGCTAACGCTGGCGTGCACGGCAAGCCCGTTGAGCTGCCCCTGAACACCATGTGGATTTCTAACGTTCGCATCAACATGGGCCTGGTCAACTGCAACACCGTCGGTAACCTGCTGAACATGGTCCGCTCCGGTCGCCTGAACGCTAAGGCAATGGCAACCCACCACTTCACTTTCGACCAGTTCGAGGAAGCCTACGACCTGTTTACCCACGCTGCCGAGCACAACGTGGTGAAGGTTGTTATCTCCCGCGACCCCGAGGTTGCGGCATAGACTGCGGTAGGCTCATATACCGCTCATACTGAAACCCCGAACTTTCGTTAGGGATTTCAGTGGGATGTATTCATGACACTGCGAACATCCCCACGATTCGCCTCCGGGTGGGAGAGGGTAGGTCCCACCCGGAGCGCGAATCGCCCTCCCCTACCCCGAGATGTAGTTATTTTCTGAAGAGACAAGATTTTCTGAAGATTCAAGAGATGCGCCAGCTCGGGGTTTTCTGTTCCCTCAACCCATTCTTTGGTGGGTTTAGGGGCGGTTCCTCAAGCATGATGCACCCTCCACCGGGCGCTCTGCCGACCCGCTCTTGCGGGTTCTTCTGCCAGGCAACCTCTACTGGTGGAGGGGCGCATCATTTGGCTCTTCTTGGTCGGGCGGTACCTCCGATTCTGCTCCTCCTTGAAGGGAAAGGAAAAGGGTCGCACGCTTACGATTCAATGGCGATTCGTAGGCTGCGACCCTTTTCTCATGCCCGGAATGTGGTGCTCCGGAGATTTTCTGCGCTCCGGGCGGCTATTTAGTTTTTGGGTTTCTCATCGTCAGCCTTCTCGCCGATAGCGGCGTTCTGTGTGATGGGGTTGAACACCTCCGTGGGATCATCCTCTCCGAATGCGGCAGATACCCCAGATGCGGCGGACAATTCGGCGGCGCCTCCGATGACGGGTTCGGTGGGCGCATCCTCAACGGGTACTTCAGCCAGATTCTCGGCAGGTACCTCGGCAGGAGCCTCGACGGACACCTCCGCGACGATGGGCTCCTCCGAGGCGGACTCCGCAGAGGCAGGCGCCTCCGGAGCCTTCTGTGCATCCTCCGGCTTATCCTGAGCCGGCGCCTCTACAGGCTGCCCAGAAACACCCTGCTCGGTAGCTACCGGCTCACCGTGCGCGGATTCCTTCTTCGCATCCTTGTGCGCGTCCTTATGTTCGAGCCTGTAGATGATGCGCGGTTCCAGGCGCTCAAAACCAATCTTGGAGCGCACCCAGTTCACGAAGCGGTCGATACGGTCCTCACCCTCGGTGGTTTCCGCAACCCGGTAGTTGCGCGGCAGCATCACGCTGTCGCTGAGCACGCGCGGGTACTCATCAATCTCCTGAATACCCGCCATGTACATGTTCTCGCGGAACTGGTGAGCGAACTCCTGCTGACCGAGGAACAGCTGGTCGGCGTAGGTTTTAGCCGCCAGGCGCTCGCTGTAGGCGTCCTTGGAGTCGCGAGCGCCCTTCTTGGAGCCGTAAATATCCCAGAAGTAAAAGTACACATTGTTCGCGATAATGGCGGAGATAATGCGGTTCTGCAGGTACACGAGGGCACCGACGGCGACCGCACCAACAATCAGGAGCACCACGGCGAGCGGGGAGAGTGCAAAGTCAGACAGATTGCCGCGGTGGTTCGTGAACAGGCCAATCAGGTAGGCGATGGTGACCACGATGATGGGCACGCCGATGAAAATCACGGCCAGCGGAACCCAAATGTACAGCAGGGCACGTAGAATCAGGCGGTAGTAGCTAATCGAGTCGCCAATGGGGATGGGCGTAGGCTTCACGGAAGAGTGCGCACGCTTCATGAGCAGGCTGAAGATACGGTTGCTGTCGATGCCAACTTTACGCAGCTTCGATTCGAGGGACGCACGCTTGAGGAAGACCCGGTAGTTTTCGAGGACGACGCGCTGGTCGGAGGTGAGCTTTTCGGGGTCGGGTAGGGCGTTGAGGTCCAAGCCGGCTTCGGTGAGGAGCTTGCTCCACAGTTCCAGTCGCGCCAGTTCGGAGGGTTTTGCCGCCGCCTGCGCCTGGTAGTTCTTGTAGGAGATGAAGATGGTGCTAGCACCAATGAGTAGCGTAATAAAGGGTGCTATCCAGTCTTTGAGTCCCATGGTGGCGTTCTTCCTTGATTGTGTGGAGCCGCTGGTTCCTCTGCGGTCGGGGCTGATGCCCGCTGTTTTACCGTACCACCGGCACCTGTGCTGAACCTTTAAATGCGCAGGTGGGTGCGTAAAAATAGCCCCGCCTCCCGATGCTTAAGAGCAACGGCAGGCGGGGCTTATCTATGAGGTTTAGTGCGCTGTATTAGTGTTCAGCAGGCTTCATTTCGCGAGGAGCCTTGCGGATCATGAAGTAGCTAATGACGGCCATAACACCCATGAGCACGGCGCTGAATGCGGAGCTCAGCACCACGCCGGAGTCGAAGGCAGCGAATGCGGAGGAGAGCAGCTGGTTCGCCTGCTCGCCACCCACCTGGCTTGCGACCGTCACGGCACCGCCGAGGGTTTCGTGGGCGTGGTCGGCGAGAGTCTCATCCAGGCCGTCGGGTACAACCACATTTGCGCGGTAGACGGCGGTGAGCATGCCACCAATGATGACGGTGCCGAGCACCGTACCTGTCTCGTAGGAGGTCTCCGAGATCGCGGATGCCGCACCAGCCTTACGCGGCGGCACGCTGGAGAGCATCAGGTCGTTCGAAATGGTCTGCGCAATACCGATGCCGGTACCGAGCACAATGAAGATCAGGATAATCACCAAGTCGTTGTGCGCACCCAGGAAGGCGAGCACCGCGAACGCGGCAGCGTGGAGCGCCAGACCGAAAGACACCACCTGCGCCGGGTGGAAGTGCACCGCCACGCGCGCAATCACCAGACCGGCGATAATGATCGCCAGGGTACCGGGAATCAGCAGCATACCGGCGTACATGGGCGGCAGACCGGAGACCAACTGCAGGTGCTGGGAGGCGAAGTAGATGAAGCCAACGTCCACCATCATGGAGATGAGGTTTGCGGTAATCGCGCCGGTGAACACGGTGTTGCGGAAGAGGCGCACATCCAGCATGGGCTGAATATCGTTCTTCTCGCGGTTGAGCTGACGCAGCACGAACAGGACAATGAAGCACAGGCCGGCAAGGATGGTGCTGATAGCCACCGCATCGAACCCGGTTTCGGAGGTGTGAGTCAGACCGAAGGTAATGCCGGTCATGCCGGTCATAATCAGCAGGATGCTCAGCGGATCCACCGGGCTGGGGTTCGGGTCCTTCGACTCGGGAACCATAATCGGGGCGAGAATCAGCAGAGGAATCAGAATCGGCACAGCGAGCAGGAACACCGAACCCCAGTCGAAGTGCTCCAGCAGGAAACCACCCACAATCGGGCCCAGCGCCGCACCCGCCGAGAAGCCCGAAGCCCACACGGCAATAGCGATGCGGCGCTCGGTCGCATCCACAAAGATATTGCGAATAATCGACAGGGTTGCCGGCATGAGCATGGCGCCAAAAATGCCAAGCAGGGCGCGGGCAACCACGAGCATCAGCGCGGAGGGCGCGAATGCCGCGAGCGCAGAGATTGCCGCGAAGCCGGTCGAGCCGATGAGCAGCAGCTTGCGGCGACCGATGCGGTCACCGATAGCGCCCATGGGCACGAGCAGGGCGGAGAGCACCAGGGAGTAGGAGTCAACGATCCACAGCTGCTCCGCGGAGGAGGGGCTCAGCGCCTTAGCGATTGCGGGCACCGCGAAGGCAAGCACTGTGTTGTCGATGGAGACCAGGAGCACCGGGAGCATGAGCACACCGAGTGCCGCCCAGCGCTTGGTCTTCTGGTCGGGGGCGTGAATGGGCAGAGCCGTGGTGTGCGGATTGTGATTCGTCATGGGTTGTTTTCGTGCGTCTATAAGGTGTCGGCTGATGCGGCGGACGCGGCGGCATCAGCTCGGCCTGTCTTTTGGGCTAGGTCTTTTAGTGAGGTTTTAGGGGTCCGGACGGGGCCATAAACGAAGATTAACTATACCAACTGGACGGTATAGTTTCAAGCGGTTAGACTGGTACACATGACCACCCCCAACCACCGAAAACAACGCGCCACCAACCCCCGCGAACACATCCTCGACACCTACGTCGACCTGCTGATTCGCTCGGGAGAACGCGCCGCGACCCTCGACGCCGTCGCCACCGCCGCCAAGGTTTCCAAGGGCGGGCTACTCTACCACTTCGCCTCCAAGAAGGCGCTACTTGAAGCGCTCGCAGAACGCACCCTCACCCTGGCTGAAGAGGACTTCGCGGCGATGGAGCAGGCACCCGAGGGGGCAAGCGCCTACTACATCAATTCCTCCACGCCGGATAACACCCCGTTCGACCGTGCCCTCATTGCCCTCAGCCGCCTGGCGCAGAACAATAATGAGCTCGCCCAGCAGACCATGAGCCGCGTGCAGGAGGGATGGCATGCACTCGTCCTCGCTGAGCTGGGTGACGAGCAGATTGCCCGCACCGTACTGCTTTTGGGCGACGGCATGTACTACAACGCGGCGTTCGGAGGTGACTCCGCCAGCCCGCAGAGGGCTGCAGCCATCGCGGCAGACCGTGCGGCACTCGAACGCGCCCTGCAGGTACTCAAGGCGGCGACTCGTTAAACCACAAAAACCACCCGATACAGCGCTTAAAGCCACAAGCTAAAACCGCCGCCTCAGACCGTATTCTTCAGCGCCGGCGAGCACCCAGGACTTAAACTGGAAGAGTACGTAACCGCTCTTCAACCAAGGAGTTCCAATGATTTTCATCGCTGTAAAGTTCCCCGTCAAGCCCGAATACGCTGACCAGTGGATCGAGAAGACCCGCGCTTTCACCGAGGCAACCCGCGCCGAGGAAGGCAACAAGTTCTTCGAGTGGTCCCGCAGCGTTGAGGACCCGAATGAGTTCGTTCTGCTCGAGGCTTTCAACGACGACGCAGCTGGCCCGCACGTGAACTCTGACCACTTCCAGCAGGCCATGAAGGACATGCGTCCGCTGCTGACTGCAACCCCGAAGATTATTTCTCGCCTGATTGACGGCGACGACTGGGAAGCTATGGGCGAGCTGCAGATCGACTAGTCTGCACCCCGAATATGCACCCTAAAATTACATAGTTAGACGTTGCATAAGTAGACGCTGGAGCGCCTCTCCTCTCTGCCTTTTGAGCAGTGCGGAGGGGCGCTTTGGCGTGTCCGGTACCTGAACTTTTCCCCTTGACACGACGCGGATGGTACCGGTTTTCGGGTCAGCGGGTGCCTTGCGTGCATTTTTACCCTATTAACCCCTTAAAATGGGTAGAGTATGCACACCTATCGATACCCATTCGCACAGGAGGCCTGAATGAGCATCGCATCCCAGCCTCTTCCCGGCGCAGTCGCCACTGAAGAGCACAACGACGTGGACCACACCTCTGTATCTCTCGCTGTCTCGACCGTGATTCTAGCTTTGCGTCCCAAGGAAAACGAGACCCACCCGACCCTGTGGCTGCCGCTGGTTCGCCGCCTCCGCGAGCCCTATAAGGGCCAGTGGGCGCTTCCTGGCGGTCCGCTCAACCCGAATCTTTCTCTGGAAGAGGCAGCCGCTTCGACCCTGAAGCGTGCAACCAACCTCCAGCCCGGCTATCTGGAGCAGCTCTACGCATTCGGTGATGTCCTGCGCACTCCCGAGGCGCGTGCCGCCCGCGTTGTGGGTGAACCCGACCCGGCGCCCGGCGCTGATCACGAGCGCGTGGTTTCCGTGGTGTACTGGGCTTCGATTCCCGCCACCGAGGTCGCAAACACCCGCGTGCACGAGAACATCCGCTGGTTCCCGGTGGATGAGCTGCCCGAGCTTGCCTTCGACCACAACGAAATCATTGAGTACGCACTCTACCGCCTGCAGAACAAGGTCGAGTACTCGCGTATTGCGCACTCTTTCTTGGGTGAGGAGTTCACCCTGGCGCAGCTGCGTGAGGTGTACGAGGCGATTCTGGGTCGCACCCTGGATCCGGCGAACTTCCGCCGCCAGATTGCGGCATCGAAGTCGATTATTGACACCGGCCGCCGCGTGGAGGGCACCCGCCACCGCCCGCCGCGCCTGTACCGTTACAACGACGCTCAGGCATACGCGGATGCGGGCCCGCTGGGCATGTACCGTGAGCGCCACGAGGCGTAATAGCGTTTCGCGCGTTGTACGCGCGCAGATTTAATGCCTCAAAGGAGGGGCGGCACCGAATGGTGTCGCCCTTCTTTTTGCGTTGTCTAGGGGATATCGGCACTTGTCAGGAGGTTTTGTGGGAGGGTGTTTGACTCAGCACCCGCACGCTCCCTATGCTGGAGTCCTCAGCTCGCTTTTACCGCCACCTCGTTGCAGAAGTAGCCGACGGAGCTGAACGTATCGTTTGACCGAAGCCGTCCAAGGCGCAACCGGGGTGCCCTTCGGAATCTAGGAGGCATCAAAGAAATGACCCACCGAGCATAAGCCCGGACTCAGAAAAATTTTTCGCGCGCTCACGCAACTATTTGCGCAGACATATTCCCCTGCGCACGTCCATTTTTCTGCGTGTCTCCATCAGCGCGCACGCACCCGGGCACAGGTACATCCACCGTTACGCTCGGGTTTTTTCATGCCTTCACGCCTTCATGTGCGTTGGCAGGAATCCGAGCACCTACTCGAAGGAACTCGGCCCATGCCACACCACATTACACTCGACCATATTTCGTATGCACATCCGGGTGAGCCCCCACTTTTTGCGGATCTTTCGGCGGTATTTTCGGCACCTCTGACCGGACTTATCGGCGATAACGGCGCCGGAAAAACTACCCTCTTCAGACTTATTCTTGGCGACATAAACCCTAGTCAAGGCATAATCAGCACCCCATCGCACATAGCGTACCTACCGCAAGATTTAGGGTTGAGTGGGCATCAGCATCTTGCCGATATTTTTGGAATTACAAAAATACTGCAGGCGCTTGATGCACTGGAATCGGGCGAATATTCCCCCAGCCTTTACGACACCATAGGCGACGCCTGGGATATTGAAGAACGCACCCTCGCAGCCCTTGCCGAACATGGTTTTGGTCCTGCCCTCACTACGACCGATACACAGGCCCGTCGCAACCTTCTGATGCGTCCCCTTAGCACCTTTTCAGGTGGTCAGACGGTCACAGCCGCACTCACCGCGCTTCTGTATTCAGACCCAGAGTTCATTCTGCTCGACGAACCGACGAACAACCTGGACTCCGCGGCGAAAGCCCAGCTCTTCACGACACTGGAGGCGCTACCCTGCCCGGCGCTCATTATCAGCCACGACCGCGATCTGCTGGAGCGCGTGCACGTGATTGCCGAGCTTCACGCCGACCGTCAGGGGTTGGCTCATCTGCGCCTCTTCGAGGGTAACTACAGCACCTACCGACAGGCACTGGACACCGAGCAGCAGGCAGCTCAGCGTCGCGTGACCGAGGCGAAGAATGAGGCGCGTAAGGCTGAGCGTGAGCGTGCCGAGAACCAGATTAAGCTCGATCGCAACACTCGCCGAGGTCGCGAATTTGAGCGGTCAAAGCGGAAACCTGGCATGGCTATGGGCCTGGATAAGAACAGTTCAGAGCGCTCTGCCGGGAAACTTCACACAGCCCACGAAAGCATGGTGGCGGATGCGCGGGCGGCAGTTGGAGAAGCCCAAGAGAACCTGCGCATGCAGGAGCGTATCTATCTGGAACTTGTTCAGGATGCACTCCCATTGGGGCGGAAAGTACTGGAATTACATCGGGTGAAGAACGACTCTTGCGCATCTACACCACAGAGCACCGACCTTAAGAATGCGTACACCCAAAACACCGTTTCACGTGAAACACAACCATATAAAGTTGATTATCTGCTTCAAATCCAAGATTTTCCCGAGGTTCTTATCCTGACCGGACCCGAACACCTGCACATCACGGGAGCAAACGGCAGTGGCAAGACTGTGCTTCTCAATGCGATAGCGCACGCGAATGACCCTGATTACCGTTCCCCAGTGCCGCCTGCATACCAAGTGCTCTACCGCCTGGACAAGACCGCATACCTGCCGCAGCGCATCATCCTCGACCCGGAGCTCACCCTCCTTGAAACCGTACAGAGGGCGAATCCCGGTGCGAGCGAACAGCATCTGCGTGACCAGCTGGCGCGCCTGCTCTTCCGTCGCGAAAGCGTACATCAGTGCATTGGGGATTTATCCGGAGGTGAGCGCTTCCGTGCCGCGGTGGCGCAGGTGCTTCTGGCCAACCCGGTGCCGCAGCTACTCATATTGGATGAGCCGACGAATAACCTCGACATTTCTTCGGTGGATTGGCTGGTGCAGGCGCTCGAAGCTTATACCGGCGCGCTCATCGTGGTGAGCCATGATGAGGACTTCTGCCGCCGCATCCGCATTGACCGCACACTCAACCTTTCAACAAAAACTCTCGGGAAGGAACCATTCGGGGAATCAGCATGCTGAATCTTCTCCTACATGGGAGGGTGTTTGACTCAGCGCCCAGTCAGTTCCTATGCTGGAGTTCTCAGCTCTCTATCCGTGTTACCCCGCCGCAGGGGTAGCTGGCGAAGCTGAACGTATCGTTTGACCGAAGCCACCCAAGGCGCGACCGGGGTACCCTTCGGAATCTAGGAGGCATCAAAGAAATG
>NZ_KV811075.1:24407-26259 GCF_001812975.1 Rothia sp. HMSC073B08
ATGACCCACCGAGCATAAGCCCGGACTCAGAAGAATTTTTCGCGCGCTCACGCAGCTTTTTGTGCAGGCATATTCTCTGCACACTTCCATTTTTCTGCGTGTCTCCGTCAGCGCGCACGCACCCGGGCACAGGTACATCCACCGTTACGCTCGGGTTTTTTCGCACCCTTTTTGGGGCGATCCTCTTACCGCCACGCGCTCAGCATAGGCACCCCCAAACCGCCGGCACACTACTGCAACGCACCACCGTCGGAGTTTGAGAGCACCCGAGCATCCATACCTCAAGGAGCTCGTATGACACACGTACTTCAGCCGCAGGCAACCTTTCCCCGTTCCGCTTCTTCCCGCGATGCCCGCTCGCACGCCACTTCCCACGCGGCGGCGCACGTTAGTATCGCCCATCTACACTTTGCGCACCCGAGCGAACCCACACTCTTCAGCGACCTGTCGGCGGTATTTTCGGCACCTCTGACCGGGCTCATCGGCGATAATGGTTGCGGAAAATCCACCCTTATGAGGTTGATTTTGGGTGATTTGGTGCCGGATTCCGGTTCCTTGGCGGCACCGGCACGCATGGCGTATCTACCTCAAGATTTGGGTCTGGACCGAGAGCAGACCCTCGCTGAGCTCTGCGGAATCTCTGAGATTCTGTGGGCACTGCAGGCGGTGGAATCCGGCGAGTATTCCCCCGAACTCTACGAGACCATCGGGGATAACTGGGACATTGAGGAGCGCACCCTCGCGGCTCTTGCAACCTACGGTTTCACCCCGGCGACCGTGGTTGATCGTGACAACCCGGTATCGGTTCGGGCGCTCTTTGCCCGCAGCATGCGCAGCTTCTCCGGTGGCGAGGCGGTCATCGCCGCACTTGCCTCGCTGATGATTTCTGATCCAGAGTTCATTCTGCTCGACGAGCCGACGAACAACCTGGACTCCGCGGCAAAGGCGCAGCTCTTCGAAACCCTGGAGGCATTCCCCTGCCCGGCGCTCATCATTAGCCACGACCGTGACCTACTGGAGCGCGTGAACGTGATTGCCGAGCTTCATGCTGACCGTCAGGGGCTGGCTCATCTGCGCCTCTTCGAGGGTAACTACAGCACATACCGGCAGGCACTGGACACCGAACAGCAGGCGGCTCAGCGTCGCGTGAGCGAGGCGAAGAACCGGGTGCGTTCGGCGCATCGTGAGTGGGTGCAGGCGCAGGAGATTATCTCGAAGAACATGGCACAGGTCTGGAAGGACGACCAGCCGGATACGATTCTTGCCCTCACCAAGGACGCCTCACGTCAGGCGGCGGCAAAGCTTCGAGTTCTGCGCATCGGCAAGCAGGAGCAGGCTCAGGAGGCATACCAGAACGCCCAGGATGAGGTGCGCGTGCAGGAGAAGATCTACGCCGAACTGAGCCAGCAGCCCCTACCCGCGGGGCGCAAGGTACTGGAGCTGCACAGGGTTGATTCTCACCGTGTTGATTTTCGGGTTTCACGTGAAACATTTGCCATTAAGCAACCCACTAAGGTTGATTCTCTGCATTTTTCACCTGCCGAGGCTGATAGCGAGAGCAATCAGGGAACCCCGGCGGAACGCCCAGAACACCTGATTCTCAGCGGCCCCGAGCACCTGCGCATCACCGGCGCGAATGGCAGCGGCAAGACCACCCTCCTCGAGGCCATCGCCCACGCCAAAGACCCGGAGTACCGCTCCCCCGTGCAGCCCACCTACCGCGTCGGCTATTGCATCGAGGGGGCCTACATTCCCCAGCGCATTAGCCTTGACCCGGAGCTCACTCTTCTGCAGTGCGTGCAGCGGGCTAACCCCGGCGTGAGCGAACAGCATCTGCGTGACCAGCTGGCGC
>NZ_KV811075.1:26359-54734 GCF_001812975.1 Rothia sp. HMSC073B08
GACCAGCTGGCGCGCCTGCTCTTCCGTCGCGAGAGCGTGCACCACAAGACCGGCGAGCTCTCCGGTGGTGAGCGTTTCCGCGCGGCGGTGGCGCAGGTGCTTCTGGCCGACCCGGTGCCGCAACTTCTCATGCTGGATGAGCCGACGAATAACCTCGATATTTCTTCGGTGGATTGGCTGGTGCAGGCACTCGAAGCCTACACCGGTGCGCTCATCGTGGTGAGCCACGATGAGGATTTCTGCCGCCGCATCCGCATTGACCGCACGCTGGCGCTCTAGGGTTCTGCACCCAACCCCGCGGGGCAGCATCTGAATACAACGAACGGGTGCCCGGCACCTCCGAATATGGAGGCGCCGGACACCCGTTTCAGTTACCTCACCGCGGCTACTTCACCGCGCTGACGAAAACTTAGATTAGAGGACCAGGCCCTTGGTCTGGGACACTGCGCGCTCGAAGCGAGCCTGAACGTCAGCCCAGTTCACAATGTTCCAGAATGCCTTGACGTACTCGCCCTTGACGTTCTGGTAGTCCAGGTAGAATGCGTGCTCCCACATGTCCAGCTGCAGAACGGGAATCAGTGCAACGGAGATGTTGCCCTGCTGGTCGTAAAGCTGCTCGATGATGAGGCGCTTGCCAACGGTGTCCCATGCGAGGATTGCCCAGCCGGAGCCCTGAATGGTCAGTGCAACGTTGGTGAAGTGCTCACGGAACTTGTCGAAGGATCCGAAGAACTCGTCGATTGCTGCTGCCAGCTCGCCGGTGGGCTTGTCGCCACCCTCGGGGGACAGATTGTTCCAGAAGATGGAGTGGTTGGTGTGGCCACCCAGGTTGAACGCCAGGTCCTTGGAGAGCTTGGAGACGTTGCCGTATGCACCGTTCTCGCGTGCCTCTTCGAGCTGCTCGAGAGCTGCGTTAGCGCCTGCAACGTATGCTGCGTGGTGCTTGTCGTGGTGCAGCTCCATGATCTTTGCGGAGATGTGGGGCTCGAGCGCCGCGTAGTCGTAGGGGAGCTCGGGGAGGGTGTACTTTTCAGCCATGATGATGCCTTTCATTAGAAAACTTGGCTTGTATTAAAGATTACCAGCGTAGCGTTTACTTTACTTTTCATGAGTTGGGGTGCGTCACATTTATGTAAGACCTCGCTTGAGCATGTGGATTTCAGGCGAAGACTTTTCCCCACACCTGTGGATAATCCTGTGTATCAACAGGCTTTTCGGGGTCGGCACCCTATTCTGCCTTGAAATACCGGGGTATGCACTCATGTGAATAACAGAGTTGTAAGTTCTCCACACTGTGGATAACTACTGTGGATAACATCCTATTTTGGGGATGCGCGGGGGATAAACTGCAGAATTTTCGCCCTCATTCGGGGTGTTTTTCCTTCTACTAGCCAAAATATTGAGTACTAACAGGGCCGCCGAGCGATCTTACGCGCCTCCTTACGCCGGAGGCGGTGGATTAAGTGCACCGGGTTATCCACAGCTGTGGAAATTTTCGGGTTCCGCGGTTTTAAAGGTGAAAAGGTCTTCTGTTTAATAACTTACCCTCGCTTTTAACAGCCTCGAAAGCCTGTAATTACAAGAATTTTTCGACTGGGCCCCTCTTTGCATCTTGCATTGCCACCATCGCCAGCTTCACCAAATCACATGCGTGTAAGTTCTCCACACTGTGGATAACCATTGTGGATAACCCCTATGGATAACATTCCTGGCGCGATACGGCGCAGCAACACCACAGCTGCAAGGTGCGCAGTGCAGGTACGCAGACCCCTCAATTCATGCTCCTCCCCTAGTTCGCAGGGGCGCTCTTGCTAATCCCTATGAGGGCAAAGAAAAAGAGCACCCGACCATTGGATGCTCTTAGAGTGAGTTGATAGAAATTCGAGTTAAAAAGATACGGTACGGAATGCAGCCCAACCACGAACTGCACCCGCACCGCACATCCGTCGGTAGAAATACGAGTTACTCGTACACCGACGACAATCACCGATAAATAGAGAGTCGAACCTATCGAAGCGAGCTTCCGGTCTCGCCTCGGAGGCTTCCTTCGACCCCGTTATGTAATTAGTGTACACGGTTTCATTACGGTTGCAAAGCCAAAACCGAGATTTTTTTAAAAATTTTGTTATCGTTTCGTTATTTTTCACCCTTGGTAAGCTCTTTACACTCCCTAGAATTTTCACCCACACCCCTAAAAACCTTGATATTCCGCGGAAGTTGGCTCAATTCATGAGTATGCTTCTTGGTACGTTCTCATCTATACTTGTACCGGAAATCTTTTTAAATATGTCGCGCATCACTTGTCTACCCAAGGTTTTTATAGTCACTGCGTGCAAAAAGATGACCCTAGCACCCTCCAAAAAATTAGCACCAAAGTGTCAACCATTACTTGACCGTACCAATTTAGGGTTACTGGGCAAGACCTTTCGCTACAATGGGTGCCAGCACACCACACCTCCCCTTAATAAGGGAGCTCCATATCCGATAAAAGAGGAACCAATCCCGTGCCCATACCAACCACGTCTGCGCAGCGGTCTGACAATACCGCACACAGCGAATCCATCCAGTGGCTCTCTCCGCAAGAGCGAGAAGGCTGGCTCTTTATCAGCTCCATCATCTTCAGCCTCACCCGCAAACTGGAAAACCAGCTGCAGAGCGAAGCTGGCATTAGCTTTGTCGAATACATGGTGCTCGCGATGCTCTCCGAGTCCAAGGATCATTCCCTCACCATGACCGAGCTGGCAGTTACTACCAACACCCTCCCGGCACGCCTCTCCCGCGTTGTGGCACGCCTGGAGAAGGACGGTTACGTCCGCCGTTCCCTCAGTGCAGAAGACCGCCGCGTCAGCATCTGCCACTTGCTCCCCGCAGGCGAGCAGAAGGTGCAGGAGGTCGCACCCGGCCACGTGAGCGAAGTACGCCGCCAGATTTTCGACCACCTGACCACCGAACAGGTTGAGCATCTCGCAGAAATCGGCGAGGCAGTCCTCGGCAACACCCCCTCAAACGTCATCTCGATTGATGCACTGCAGCGTGGGAACTACCCCACACAATAACCTCCTCCGCCCTCAGGTAAGATTCGCCCCGGTGAGAGTTGAGAGAACCAGAGATAAGGCACATTCCCATTGGGAACGTGCCTTATCTCTTTAACAGATTTCTTAAATAGGCTCTTGCAGTCGCGAGCACTGCGGTACGCATGAACCTTAAAACCGCCTAAAGTTGCCCCGGGCATCGATACATGCGAAGAATTTTAAAAAATTTTTGCGGTATCACGTACCGCTTTGAAATGTCGGATGACCGGCTGTCGGGCGCCGGAGCATCATGCATGTACGCGGGATGTTGGGGTATCTAATGCCGCTTTAAACCGCGAAATCTCAAGGAAACGCACCCAATACCACTCAATCCAAAGAAAGTATTCAGGGCATCCACACTAAGGGTTGTGGTGACAATATGTCAGGGGTACCTTATCTGATTCACCGATTAGCCTTTTCTCTCTGTACATGACGCACCCTACCCCTTACGATAAATATCAACAGGTTGCACCGCGCCATCCCGGCACCTAAAAGCAACCACCATATAAGGAGAAACCATATGTCTAAGTCTTTCTACGACCTTCTGAACGAGCAGATTGGCCACGAGTTCGCAGCATCTCACCAGTACCTGTCCATGGCTATCTGGCTCGACGGTGAGGACCTGCCCCAGCTGGCTAAGTTCTTCTACCAGCAGTCCCTCGAAGAGCGCGAGCACGCACTCATGATGGTTCAGTACAAGCTGGACCGCGGCCACAAGGTCGAGATCCCCGCTGTTCCCGCTGTGAAGAACGACTTCGCGAACGTTCAGGAAATCGTTGACATGTCCCTGGCACAGGAGAAGGTTGTCACCGGTCAGATCGAGGCTCTGTTCTCCGCAGCACGCGCTGAGAACTACGCACTGGGCGAGCAGTTCATCCTCTGGTTCCTGAAGGAACAGGTTGAGGAAGTTGCAACCATGGAGACCCTGGTGACCATCGTGAAGCGCGCAAACGGCAACCTCTTCGACCTGGAGAACTACGTTGCACGCGAGCTGGCACACGACCACGGCCAGGAGTCCGGCGCACCCGCTATCGCAGGCGCATAATCTCGCATTCGCACGACTAGAGCGCTAGTCAAACACGCAGAATACCTGCAGAAATACTAAAACGTTCCGCCCTCACCGCACCACGCGGCGAGGGCGGAACGTTTATGCATATACGCCATAAAAGCACACCGCGGTGCACCGTCCAGGAGCTAAAAGCCGCCAGCGGGTACTCGAATGCTCATACAGTGCAGAGTAAACTTAAAAGCCTTAGATGCCGCATAATATCGCGGCAGAAAGAGGAGAGAATGACTCACACCAACCCAGATACCCTCAGCCGCGGCTCATATAGCAACTCACGCCGCGTAGCCGACATTCTGCGTGCAGAATCAGTCGGCGGTACCGTACTTCTGATTGCGACGGTGCTGGCAGTAGTACTCGCCAACACCCCCGCCTCCACCTTCTACTTTGGTCTGCGAGACACCGTGGTCGGCCCGGTTATCCCCGGCTTCAACCACCTGCAGATGAGCATCGGAACCTGGGCGGCAGACGGTCTGCTCGTCGTTTTCTTCTTCCTCACCGGCCTGGAGCTGAAGAAGGAATTCGTGATTGGTGACCTCAAGTCGCCCTCCACCGCGATTGTGCCGATTGCGGCTGCCTTCGGTGGCGTGGCAGTCCCCGCGATTATCTACACGGCGCTGAACTTCACCAGCCCCACCGCTCTGCACGGCTGGGCGATCCCCACCGCAACCGATATCGCGTTCGCGGTGTCTGTTCTCGCCGCCGTGGGTACTTTCCTCCCCTCGGCGATGCGCGTCTTCCTGCTGACCCTGGCTGTGGTCGACGACCTGATCGCAATCTGCATTATCGCAATCTTCTACACCAATAACTTCCACGGCGAGTACCTGCTCTTCGCACTGATTCCGCTCGCACTTTTCGCGTTCATCGCCTACCGTGGCGAGACCATGCTGCATCTGAAGCCTCTCGCCGCATGGGTTCTGCTGTTGCCCCTGGGCATCATCACCTGGGCACTCTTCCTCGAGTCCGGCATTCACGCGACCATTTCCGGCGTGGTTCTGGGCTTCCTGGTGCCCGTGAAGATGTCCGCACGCTCCGAGGCAGCACACGCAGAACACGGTCTGGCAGAGGTGCTGGAGCATCGCTTCCGCCCCCTCTCCACGGGCATCTGCGTGCCCGTCTTCGCGTTCTTCAGCGCGGGTGTGGCCGTTGGCGGCTTTGAAGGCCTCGGACGCGCCCTCACCGACTCGGTGGCGGTCGGCATCATGGTTGCGCTGGTCGCCGGTAAAACCATCGGTATTTTCGGCACCACCTGGCTCGTGACTCGCTTCAAGAACGCTAACCTCGACCCGGACGTCGCCTGGATTGACGTGGTCGGCCTGGCTGCAACCGGCGGTATCGGCTTCACCGTGTCCCTACTGGTGGCTGAGCTGTCCTTCCCGCACGGCTCCCCGCACACCGAGGATGCAAAGATTGCGATTCTCTTCGGTTCCGTGCTCGCCGCGATTGTCGGTGCCATTATCCTTTCACGCCGTAACAAGCACTACCGTGCCCTGGCTGAGAAGGAAAGCGTGGACGCTGACGACAACGGCATCCCCGACGTCTTCGAGGGCACCTACCGTGACCCGAAGACTGAAGCCTAGCAAGAACTCCTAAGGTCTAGTACCTTCCCTACACCCCAATCCCCCACTGATAATGATGTCTCACCGCACTACCTCACGTCGCCGTACAGCACGAGCAGGGCAGGCGCCCGCACCTCCTTCAAGGTATGCAGAGATATCAGCACGCGTGGTGATTGGGGTGTATTCTTTTGCCGCGCTACTGACCACGTTCGCGTGGATTATTTCTCCTCTGCGGCACGGTCGCGGCTTCACTTGGTGGGAAGTCACCGCTGACCTGCTGAATATTCCCTCCACGCACACGCTACCCAGCGCCATTACGATGATTGTGCTTGTGTCCGGGCTGATTGTGCGCAAGCGTGCCGCTCTCATTGCAGCCATCGTTTTTCAGGTGCTTGGTGTGCTGATCGCCAGCCATAGCGCATTCACTCTGGTGTTCCCCGCGGGGATTATGCCGAAGGACCGTATTTTCTCCTCGACGGTCGATACGCTCTCCATCGTGTTTGCGTGTGCGCTGGTGCCTTTCCTTTTCTCGATTCGTTCGGCGTTCCCGGCGCGTATTGGTCGCCTCTCGTGGGTGGGTGCGGCGGCTACGGCGGCTGGCGGTATCCTGCTGACCACTCTGGTGCTCTGGTACCTCTGCCACATTGGTGTGTGGGAGCCGTTGCGTTCGGTGACCCCGTGGGAGTTGCTGATGCACGGCATGGGTATTGAGCGTACCCATCCTGGCGTGTGGTCTGCCGATGTGGTCGCTTTTTTGGCTTCTTTCGGTTACGGCGCCTCGCTCGTTGCGGCACTGTACCTGTTGACGCGCGGTTACCGTGCCCCGGATGCGTGGACCGGCGAGAAGGAGCTGAAGATTCGCGCTCTGCTACAGCAGTACGGTGCCAATGACTCGCTCTCCTATTTTGCGACGCGTCGCGATAAGCAGGTGATTTTCTCTCCGGATCAAAGGGCGGCGATTACGTACCGTTCGGTGGGGTCGGTGTGCTTGGCGTCGAGCGACCCGGTGGGTGACCCTGATGCGTGGGACGCCGCGATTGAGCAGTGGATGCTACAGGCACGTAGCTATGGTTGGGTTCCTGCAGCGCTGAGCGTGAGTGAGGCGGGTGCGCGCGCCTATAACCGTGCGGGTCTGTCGATTATTCAGATGGGTGAGGAGGCGGTCCTTGAGGCGGACCGTTTCACGCTCAATGACACGTCGATGCTACCGGTACGTCAGGCGGTTCAGCGTGTGCGTCGCGGAGGGTACACGGCGCAGATGCGTCGCTTTGCAGAGTTGGATGAGCAGCAGCGTCAGCAGGTTGCAGAGAATATTTCGGCGTGGCGTCATGGGCGTATGGAGCGCGGCTTCTCGATGGCGCTGAATCGTGTGAATGATCCGGCGGATTCTTCGTCTGTTCTGGTGTCGGCTCATGATGAGGCTGATCAGATGGTGGCTCTGCTGTCGTTCGTTCCGTGGGGTCCTACGGGGCTGTCTTTGGATGTTATGCGTCGCTCCCCTGAGGCACCTAATGGTGTGGTGGAGTTTATGGTGGCGTCGCTGATGGAGCAGGCGGTGTCTTTGGGTGTGCGTCGGGTGTCGCTGAATTTTGCGATGTTTGGCCATATTTTTGAGGCTGCTGATCAGGTGGGTGCGTCGGCGTGGAACCGTTTTGCTTCCCGCTCTTTGGGTGTGCTGGATCGTTTTCTGCAGTTGCGCCGCCTGTATCGTTTCAATCTGAAGTTTGCCCCGCTGTGGGTTCCTCGTTTTTTGGCGACGGAGCCGACGTTGGCGATGGCGAATGTTGTGGTTGCGTCGGGTATGGCGGAGGGCTTTTTGCCGAATCTGTCGGCGCGCCGTTTGCAGGATCAGGAGCAGGTTCTTTCTACAGATGAGCTGGAGGCTCTTCGCCAGATGCAGCTCGCTTCTGTGGAAGAGCTTCCTGAGGTGTCGCGTAGCGATCAGACTCAGCACCGTCTGCGCCATCTGGAGGCGCTGCGTGCGGCGGGCATGGATCCGTATCCGCTGGGTGGTGAGATACGCAGTAATGGTGCGCCTATTCTGGGCGTGAAGGATGCCCTGAGTATATTCTCTTCTGAAAATATTCCAGATTCGGAATTCATGGTTTCGGGGCGTATTCGCGCGCTTCGCAACCACGGTGGAGTCCTCTTTGCAATCCTCATTGAAGGGGGTGAGACCCTGCAGGTCGTCATGGAACGCAGCCTGGTGGGCGAGCGCCCGTTGAGCCTCGCCTCCCGCAACCTGGATACCGGCGACATCATCATCGTGCAGGGCACTTACGGGGTGAGCCGTAACGGCACTCCATCGCTGATTGCCGTCTCCTGGTACATGGCGTCGAAGAGCCTGCACCCCATCCCCTTCGACTCCTTTACTGACCCGGAGGCGCGCCTGCGTCGCCGTTCCACGGACCTATTGGTGCATCCGGATCAGATGCAGAATCTGCGTCTGCGTACTGCGGTCATTAAGGCACTGCGTGCCCGCCTGGATGCGGAGGGCTTCCTTGAGGTGGAGACCCCGATTCTGCATACGGTGCACGGTGGCGCGAGCGCGCGCCCGTTCCGCACGTATATCAATGCGTACGGTGAGGATTTGACGCTGCGTATTGCGCCGGAGCTGTATCTGAAGCGTCTGGTGGTAGGCGGTAGCGGTCCGGTGTATGAGTTGGGTCGCGATTTCCGTAATGAGGGTGCTGATGCGACCCATAATCCGGAGTTTACGGTGCTTGAGGCGTACCGCCCGTATGCGGATTATGTGCAGATGCGTGAGTTAACGGAGCATCTGATTAAGGATGCCGCGCAGTCGGTGTTTGGTTCGGTGTCTTTGCCTCTGGGTCATAAGGCGTCGAGCGAGCGCGTTGTGCGTGATGTGTCGGGTCCGTGGCGTGTGGTGTCGGTGTGTGATGCCCTGTCGGAGGCGCTGGGTCGCTGTGTGGATGTGCAGACGGATTTTGAGGAGTTGCTGGCTTTGGCGCAGCAGCACGGTGTGCGTGTTCACGAGGGTATGGGTCCGGGCGCGATTGTTGAGGAGCTGTATGGTGAGCTGGTTGAGGCGCATACGGTGGAGCCGACGTTCTATACAGATTTCCCGGCGGAGACGAGTCCGCTTGCGGCACCGCATCGCAGTGTTCCGGGTTTGGCGGAGCGTTGGGATTTGGTGATTAACGGTATGGAGATGGGCTGTGCCTACTCGGAGCTTGCCGACCCTCTGGTGCAGCGTGAGCGCTTGACGGAGCAGTCGTTGAAGGCGGCTTCGGGTGATCTGGAGGCGATGGAGGTGGATGAGGATTTCCTCTACGCCTTGGAGACGGGTATGCCGCCGACGGGTGGTTTGGGTCTGGGCGTGGATCGTTTGGTGATGCTGTTGGCTCAGACGCAGATTCGTGGGGTGTTGTCGTTCCCGTTTGTGAAACCTGAACGTTCATAACCCAACCGATACCTTCGTTTATTTACTGTGCCCGGTGCGAGGTTTTATGCCTTGCGCCGGGCTTTTCACGCCCGCCTCCACGCCCGTCCCGTCCGTATCGGCAACACCCGCACGGAGCCTATATTTACTCTGCCCGTATATTAAGTATTCGTTACATTTTGGATTGGGCCCCTTTTTAAGTTGCCGAGCGGGGGTTGCACCCGACACAATGGGGTGACTAATTATGCGGGGTGTATCTGTCTCCGCTACGCGGCGTGAGTCCGCACCACCCAGCAATGTAGCCCACATGTTCTCCGTCTTCCGGGTTTGAGCGTGCGGGCTTTTTGCTTTCAAGATTGGAGTACCGAGTGGATTTTCTTCTGAATATCATCGGGGACATTAATGAGCAGACTGCGGGACTGACTTCCTCCGTGGATGCTGTGCAGAACTGGATGTGGAGTAACTTCCTCTACTACGCTCTGATTGCGGCTGGTCTGTACATTACGATTCGCACTCGCGGTGTGCAGTGGCGTTCCATTAAGGAAATGGTTCGTGTCCTGGGTGACCCGGTTGCTCGTGAGGCTGACGGTAAGAAGAGCATTTCTTCGTTCCGTGCGTTTACTGTTTCGGCTGCTTCTCGTGTGGGGACCGGTACTGTTGCGGGTGTTGCTTTGGCGATTGCTATGGGCGGCCCGGGTGCTGTGTTCTGGATGTGGGTTATTGCTGCTGTTGGTGCGGCGTCCGCTTTTGCGGAATCCCTTCTGGGTCAGCTGTACAAGGAGCGCGGTAAGGATTCCTATATTGGTGGTCCGGCGTACTACATGAAGCGCGGCCTGAATGCCCGTTGGATGGGTTATATCTTCGTGGCGTTCATCGTGATCACTTACGCGTTTGTGTTTGTGGCGGTTCAGACGAATGCTGTGGTGGATGCTGCGGCGAACTCGTTCAATATTGATGTTTCGGGTACTAACTCGATGGGCTTCCGCATCACTATTGGTCTGATTATGGTGGCGCTGACTGCGGCTATTATTTTCGGTGGTATTCGCGCAATTTCTTCGGTGACTGAGTGGCTGGTGCCGATTATGGCGGTGCTGTATCTGCTGCTGGGCCTGCTGGTTGTTCTGCTGAACATCACTGAGGTTCCGAACATGCTGCTGATGATTTTCCAGGGTGCTTTTGGCATTAAGGAGTTTGTGACCGGTGGCGCGATGGGTGCCGTGATTTGGGGTATGAAGCGTGGCCTGCTGACTAATGAGGCGGGTATGGGTACCGCTCCGAACGCTGGTGCGACCGCTACTATTTCTCACCCGGCTAAGCAGGGTTACGTGCAGACTTTGGGTGTTTACTTTGACACAATGATGGCGTGTACTGTGACTGCGTTTATTGTTCTGCTGTCGAACCCGACTTATGGTGATCGTTCTCGTGGTGCGTCGCTGACTCAGTCGGCGCTGGCTATGCAGCTGGGCGATTGGGCGGTTCACTTCCTGACTATCGCGATTTTCATGTTTGCGTTCTCGACTGTGATTGGTAACTACTACTACGGCGAGTCGAATATGCGTTTCGTGACTGAGCGTAAGCTGCCGATGAATATTTTCCGTGCGCTGGTTCTCGTGTTTGTGTTCTTCGGCGCGATTTCTTCGCTGGATCTGGTGTGGACTACCGCGGATATGTTGAATGCCGGCATGGTGATTGTGAACTTGACGGCGGTTCTGTTGATGACTCCGCAGGTTGTTGCGGTGTTGAAGAACTATGAGGCTCAGCGTAAGGCTGGTTTGGAGCCGATTTTCAAGGCTTCGGATATGCCTGAGTTGAAGAATCTTGCGGCGTGGGATGGTACTGATGCGGTGACTACCCGTGAGTTCTGGGCTGAGTATGATGCGAAGGCTGCTGAGCGTCGTGCTGCGAAGAAGGCTAAGAAGGTTAGCCGCTAGTTTGTGAGCTACACGCAGGTTTCTGTGTAAGGCTTTGTGGAGGGTCCGTCCTGCTGTGTTGCGGGGCGGGCCCTTTTGCGTGCTTGAGGGGCGTATGGGGCTGCCCATCGGGGTAGGCTCTGAACGCCTCCTTGAACTACCCTGAGGGCTTGCGGATTCCTCCGGGTCTGTATGCTTAGGAAGGATGTTAGGAGGGCTTATGGATTGGCGTGCCGTACTGGAGCTGGTGGTCACGGTTGTTTTTCTGGCAGGTATTGCGTTGGCGCTGCTGTGTCTGGTGACGATTCATCGGAACCCGCATTTTTCGGAGGTGCAGAAGTTGAAGTGGCTTCTGCTGGTGCTGTGTCTGCCGTATGTGGGTCCGGTGACGTGGCTGTTGCGTGCGCGTCTGGAACGCATTGATCGGGAGCGCGCTGAGCAGGAACGCGGAGCGCAGACTTCTGCGGCTGCTTCCGATACGGCAGCTTCCAAGGAGGGCGGCTTGT
Source organism: Rothia sp. HMSC073B08 (assembly GCF_001812975.1). Classification (NCBI taxonomy): domain Bacteria; kingdom Bacillati; phylum Actinomycetota; class Actinomycetes; order Micrococcales; family Micrococcaceae; genus Rothia; species Rothia sp. HMSC073B08. Next base: position 37,872 of record NZ_KV811075.1, read on the forward strand.
AACGGCTCGGGGCTCTTCCTGAGCCCCCCACCTCCACGCAGCATAAGTAACGAAGGTCACACCCTCTCAATTGGACAGCGCCGCGTGCAGTCCGTATAGTTTTATGTGTTACCTGCGGTGATACACCGTAAGACACATGCGCGAGTGGCGGAATAGGCAGACGCGCACGGTTCAGGTCCGTGTGCCCGTGAGGGCGTGGGGGTTCAACTCCCCCCTCGCGCACCAACGATCCCCGGTTCGAAAGAACCGGGGATTTTTTCATATCCATAACCAATTCCCCGCTAAATGACGGGGTTCCAGAGCGATGGCGAGTGCATCACCTAAAATAGAACCGGGTGTGTTCATTCACAGGACACACAGCTAACGCACAGACACGCTCGTTAAACTGAGCCTTTCGGATAAAGACCGTTTGCGCGGTCTGTTGCTCGGAATGGTCGTTGAGAAGGAGGCGGCATGAAGTTTTTCGACAAGCTGGGCAAGCTGGAGCAAGGCATCGGCCGCACTGTCGGCCTTTCCAAGGGCTTCGGCACCTTTGCGAAGGCGGATGTCGCTAACCGCGTCCGCATCATGATGGATGACGAGTCCTACGTGGACGGCAGTGGCCGCACTATGGCTCCTAATGTCTATACTCTCCGTTTCGCACCGGTTGATTTCCCTCGCGTTCGCGAGTGGGGCAACCCGTTCGCTGTTGAGCTGTGCGATTTGGCGATTTCGCACGCCCGCGCGCAGGGTTACACCCTCATTGGCGCGGTTCGCGTGACGTTCAACGTTCTTGATTCTCTCTCTGAGGGCGAGTTTGAGGTTGTTGCGACTTTCGAGCCGTTCTCTGTACCGGAGGCTCCGGCATCCCCGTCTCTGCGCGGCGCCACTAACTACGCGCCGGTGCGTCCGCCGCGTGAGTCTTCTTTGCCGACCCGCATTACGAAGCCGGCTGCTCAGCCGGCTCAGCCTGCACCCAGCCCTGCGCCTCAGCAGGCTCCTGCGCCTCGCCTGAACATGCCTGTAGCGTCCCCCGCGGCGGGTGCTCCCCGTTTCTTCTTGGAGATTGAGGGTCGCATGCACCCGGTGAACCACCTGCCGTTTGTGCTGGGTCGCGGTTCTGATGCTGATTTTCGTCTGGACGATAAGGGTGTTTCTCGCCGTCACCTGCAGCTTTCGATGCAGGGTGGTGCGGTGGTCGCCACCGATATGGGTTCTACCAACGGCACGTTGATTAATGGTGCGCCTCTGCGTGCGCCGGTGGTGCTGGCGAACGGTTCACTGCTTCGCATGGGTAATACCCGCATCATCTTCCATAGTTCGACCGGAGGTGTCCGTTAATGGCGTCTGAATTGACCGTTACTCTCCTTCGTTACGCTTTTCTGGCTCTGATTTGGTTCTTTGTTTTCCTGGTGGTTTCGGCGGCTCGCCGTGACCTTGGTTTGGGTAAGAACTATCGTGCGGCACCGGTTGATGCGGTTCCGGAGGCTACTCATATTGCGCCTCCGCCGACTCGCCCTTCGCAGCTTGTGATTACTGCCGGTGCGCAGGCTGGCGCCATGATGCAGCTGGGGGACCACCCGATTACTATTGGCCGCGCTAATGACATTGAGGTGTCCCTGCAGGATGATTACGCCTCGGGCCGCCATGCGCGCCTGTTCCCTCAGGGTTCCCGTTGGTTCCTTGAGGATTTGAATTCTACTAATGGTACGTTCGTCAATGGCGAGCGTCTGACTCGTGCGACCCCGATTGAGCCCGGTGATGATTTCCGCGTTGGCGGTACCACCATGCAGTTGAGGGGCTAGTGTATGAAGATTGCTTTTCGTTTTGAGGCCCGCTCTGATACGGGTCTGAAACGCTCGAAGAATGATGACTCCGGCTACGGTGGTCGTTTCCTTGCTGTCGTTGCTGACGGTATGGGCGGCCACGTAGGCGGCGATGTTGCGTCGGCTACGACGGTTCTGAATCTGACTCCGCTTGATCACCCTGATTTTGAGGATGGTACTGGCGGCGTTTATCTGGCTGATGAGATTCAGAGTGCGAACCTGATTATTAATGAGCTGGCGGCGAATGACCCGCAGCTGGCGGGTATGGGTACGACCTGTACTGCCCTGCTGATTGATGGCGATTGTATTGAGCTGGCTCATATTGGTGACTCGCGTGCGTATCGTCTGCGCCCGGGTGCTGATGGTGAGTTTGAGCAGATTTCTACTGACCATACGTTTGTGCAGCGCTTGCTCAATGAGGGTCGTATTACCCCGCAGGAGGCGGAGAACCACCCGCATAAGAACGTGATTATGCGCGTTCTGGGTGACGTTGACGCGTCCCCCGAGCTGGAGTTGAAGACTCTGGACGCTGTTCCCGGCGAGCGCTGGGTGCTCTCTTCTGACGGTTTGGATGCTGTGGTGTCCCTATCGGAGATTGAGCAGGTGATGCGTTCTACCGATGATCTGTCTGAGATTGCTGACACTCTGATTGCGATGACTTTGGAGCGTGGCGCTCCGGATAACGTGACGGTTGTGTCCCTGCAGGTGATTGACCGTGAGGTTCTGCCGGTGGATGAGCCGGTGGGTCCTTCGAGCCTGCCTGAGTCTGCTCTGCCTGATTCGATTGTGGCGGAGCAGGAGGTCAGCACGAATACTCAGAAGCTTCCCGAGGTTGCTGCCACGGCTGAGGCTGCTGAGGCTATTTTGGGTGCGCACCATGATGAGGACTCTGAGGAGCCTCATCGTCGGTCGTTGCGCCGTTTCCGTCGTGCTCGTGACTTCTCTGGAACCCTGTTGCACAGTGGTTCTGGGGCGGTGCGTCACCATATCGGTACGTACGATAACGCCGTGGATGCGGCTCTTACGAATGCTGCGATCTTGCGTAGCGAATTGGGTTCCCGCCCGCATCAGCTGGTTGGTGCCGCTTCGGTGGCTACTGAGACCGGCATGATTCCGGCGGTGACTTCGCGTACCCTGGAGCGTCGTGCGACGGTGGCTCAGCGTGTGCCTTTGAAGGTTGAGTCTGATGAGGCGACCTTGCCGGCTGAGCTGGAGGAGCTGATCGCTGAGGATACTGTTGAGCGTTCGCGTCCGCGGTCGTGGTCGATTCGCCTGTTCATTACTCTACTGGTTGCAGCTATTGTGACGCTGGCTGCGTGGACCGGTCTGCGCTATGTGGAGCGTAGCTACTATGTGGGTGAGAGTGACGGCACGGTTGCGGTGTACAACGGTATTCCGCATGCGTTGGGTCCGATTCGTCTTTCTCACGTGGTGGAGAATACCGATATTCCTACGAGTGAGTTGAGCGATCATACGCGTTCTTTGTTGCGTAATGCGATTACGGCGAAGGACCTGGATGATGCGCACCAGATTGTGACTCGTTTGAAGACTCAGGCAGATCAGTCTCGTGAGAAGGCTGAGCAGGCTGCAGCTTCTGCGTCTGCCTCGGCATCGGCTTCTGCTTCCCCGAGCTCTGTGGCGCCCAGTGAGGCTCCAAGCTCTGGGGCACCGAGCTCTGATTCGGCATCCCCGGCTCCTGAGCCGGCTTCTTCGGAGGCTCCTGCTGCGGTAGGCGGTGAGAACAATGGCTAAGTTCTCGTTCCGTCGTGAGTCGGATGCGCCTCGTGCACGCCGTTTCACGGAGCTTTTCCTGCTGGTTTTGGCGGTAGGTATCAGCTCGTTCGGCATGTACCTGATTGATCCGGAGCATGCTTTTGATACGTCGAAGAGCCAGTGGCTGCCGTGCACGGTGGTGCTGGGTGCCGGTGCTCTTCTTATTCACCTGGTCATGCAGTTCCGTGCGCGTTATGCTGATCCGTTTATTCTGCCGCTGGTGGTGGCTCTGAACGGCATTGGTTTGACCATGATTTATCGCCTGGATCCGCAGATTGCGGCTCCAGTGGGTGACGGTCAGCTGATGTGGACCGGCGTGTCGATGGTGCTGTGCGCGATTATCGTGTTCGTGCTCAGGGATTACCGCCTGCTGCGTAAGGTCACGTACACCTCCCTGGTGCTGTCGATGATTCTGCTCATCATGCCGCTGGTTCCGGGTCTGGGTATGGAGCTCAATGGTGCTCGTATTTGGATTCATATCGGTAACCGCACGTTCCAGCCGGGTGAGGTCGCGAAGATTACTTTGGCGATTTTCTTCGCCGGCTATTTGGCGACGCACCGTGACCTGATTCTGGTGGCTGGCCGCCGCATCGGCCCTATCAATCTGCCGCGTCTGCGTGATTTGGCGCCGGTGTTCTTGGCGTGGATTGTGAGCCTGGGTGTTCTGGTGTTCCAGAAGGACCTTGGTTCGGCAATTATGTTCTTTGGCCTGTTCATGGCGATGCTGTACCTGTCGACCGGCCGTATTTCGTGGCTGGTGGTTGCGGGTATCGGCATGGCTGTGGGTGGCTATTTCGCGTACCACTATGTCTCGCACGTGCACGCCCGTATTTATGCGTGGGTGCATGCTTTTGATCCGGAGATTTACCAGGCGTCTCCTGGCGGTTCGGGTCAGATTCTGCAGGGCGTTTTCGGTCTGGCTTACGGCGGTCTTTTTGGCCGCGGTTGGGGCCAGGGCCGCGCGAACCTCGTCCCGTACGCTAATTCGGACATGATTATTTCCTCGTTGGGTGAGGAGCTGGGCCTGGTGGGTCTGGGTGCCATCCTGATGATGTTCATGCTTCTGGTTTCGCGCGGTTACCGTGCGGCATTGGGTACTCGTGATGGTTTCGGCAAGCTGTTGGCGGCTGGCCTGTCTACGGTCATGGTTTTGCAGCTGTTCGTGGTGATTGGCGGCGTGACTCGTTTGATTCCGCTGACTGGTCTGACGACTCCTTTCATGTCTGCCGGTGGCTCCTCGTTGGTGGCTAACTGGATTATTGTGGCGCTGTGGTTGTCTATTTCTCATAGTGCCCGCGCACCTCACCTGGTGGCTGGTTATGATGCTCCGCAGGGTATTGACCATGCGGACACTAGCTACGAGCCGGAGGGTGCTACTAGCGTTCTGGCGCGTATTACGGCTAAGGATTCTGGAGGTGAGAAGAATGGATAGGGCTATTCGCCGCATGTGGATGTCTGCCGCGTGCGTGTTTGTCCTGCTGATGGGCACCCTCAGCTATATTCAGTTCTTCGATTCGAAGACTCTGATGAATAATCAGTGGAATTCCCGAGCTCTCTACGATAATTACGGTTCGGCACGTGGCTCAATCGTGGTTGATGGTACGGAGATTGCTTCGTCGGTGAAGTCCGATGATGAGTACAACTACCAGCGTGTGTATAACCACCCGCTCAAGTATGCGGCTCTGACGGGTTACTTCTCCACGATTTATGGCGCGACCGGTTTGGAAGCTGCTATGGATAAGGAGCTTGCGGGCACGAGCGATAGCCAGTTCTATGACCGTGTGGCGCAGCTGTTCAGTGGTTCTTCCGCGCAGGGCGCTAGCGTGGAGCTGACGATCAATTCGAAGCTTCAGGATATTGCCTACAACGCGTTGCAGGGCCGTAAGGGTGCTGTGGTGGCGTTGAACCCGAAGACCGGTGAGATTCTGGCGATGGCTTCTTCGCCGTCCTATGATCCGAATCTTCTGTCGTCTCATACGAGCTCTTCGGTGTTGGCGAATTACCAGGCGCTGACTTCTGATGAGGACAGCCCCTTGTTTAACCGTGCGATTGCGGGTAACACCTATTCGCCGGGTTCGACCTTCAAGATTATTGATGCGGTGGCGGCGCTGGAGTCCGGCAAGTACAACGCATCTTCGGTCATTGCGAACCCCGCGCAGTTGCCGCTGCCGGGCACGAACATCAGCCTGCCGAACTATACGGGCGGTCAGTGTTCGACCCGCACTCAGGCGACGATTGAGTGGGCTTTGGCTCAGTCCTGTAATACGCCGTTTGCGCAGATTGCGATGGATTTGGGTCAGGAGCGTATCGCGAAGACCGCTCAGAATTTTGGTTACGGCCAGGATTTGAAGATTCCTTTGACGGTTTCTAAGTCGTCTTTCCCGTCGAATCTGACGCAGAGCCAGCTGGCCCAGTCGGCGATTGGTCAGTACGACGTGAAGACCACTCCGCTGCAGGTGGCGATGACTTCTGCAGCGATTGCAAATGGCGGCGTGCAGATGAAGCCGAACCTGATTCGTTCGGTGAAGACCAGCAACCTGAGCACTTTGCAGGAGTTCTCTCCTGAGAAGCTGCGTACGTCCACTAGCCCTGAAATTGCCAACCAGGTGAAGCAGTGGATGGTGAATGCGGTTGATAATGGTATTGCACGTAATGCTGGTGTCTCCGGTGTGAAGGTGGCGGGTAAGACCGGTACCGCGGAGACCACGGCAGGTTTGAATAATTCTTGGTTTACCGGTTTCGCGCCGGCTGATGATCCTCAGATTGCGATTGCTGTGGTTTATGAGGATATTGACGTGGCGACCGGTGCCCAGTTGGCAACCAGTACTAGTAAGCAACTCTTTGAGGCGGTGTTGAACAAGTGAGGCCTGCGGCTGATATCACTTTGGGCGGGCGCTACACCCTAACCGAACGTATCGCGATTGGCGGTATGGGCGAGGTGTGGAAAGCTCGCGACAAGGTGCTTGGGCGCATCGTTGCGGTCAAGATCCTCAAGGAGGAGTACACCGGTGACCCGGGCTTCTTGGAGCGTTTCCGCGCTGAGGCCCGTAATACGGCGCTGTTGAACCACCCCGGCGTAGCGAATGTTTTCGACTACGGTGAGGAGGACAACTCCGCGTACCTGGTCATGGAACTGGTGCCGGGTAATCCGCTTTCGAGCATCATCGAGCATGAGACTACCCTGCCGCCGGACCGTATTCTGAACTTTATTGCTCAGACCGCTCGCGCGTTGGCTGCGGCTCATTCGCAGGGTCTGGTGCATCGTGACGTGAAGCCGGGTAACCTCATCATCACTCCGGATGACCGTGTGAAGGTGACCGATTTCGGTATTGCTCGTCTGGCTAACCAGGTGCCATTGACGGCTACCGGCCAGGTGATGGGTACCGCCCAGTACCTGGCGCCGGAGCAGGCGACCGGTCAGGCGGCTACCGCCTCGTCGGATATGTACTCGTTGGGCATTATTGGTTATGAGTGCCTGGTGGGTCGTCGTCCGTTTACGGGTGAGTCGCAGATTGCGATTGCCTTGGCTCAGGTGAATGATCCGCCGCCGCCGCTTCCGGAGACTATTCCGGCTCCTGCTCGTGCGCTGATTATGTGCCTGCTGGCTAAGGACCCGGCTCAGCGTCCTAAGGATGCGACCGCTCTGGCGTCTGCGGTGGATGCGATTCGTCGCCGCGACCTGAAGGCTGCGGTGAAGGCTGTTCCTTCTTTGGCTCAGTTCTTGGCTGAGGAGAACGCTGACGACGCTACTGTCGCGATGACCGCTATGGATGTTGCGGCTGAGCCGATTAGTGCTTCTGCTACTCCGCGTTTCGGTTCTGGTGGTCGTTTCTCGCCGGAGCCGACGACGGCGCCGATTCCTCGCACGAGTGAGCAGACGATGCGTCCTGTATCGGGTCGCGTGAAGGCTACTCCTGCTCCTGCAGCGAAGCGTGGCTCGAACGTGTGGATGTGGGTTGCTCTGCTTCTGGCAATCGTGCTGATTGCCGGCGGTATTTGGACGGTCCTTTCCTCTAATAATGGTGGCGATTCGTCTGATCCGGCTCCGAGCGCTTCTTCGTCTGTTGCTCCGACGAACACGGGTACCGTTTCGACGGTGGAGCCGGCTGAGTCTGCTTCTGCCCGTGCCGCTAAGCAGAAGGTGACCGTCAACGCGATTAACTATGAGGGTCGCGAGCTGCAGGATGCGGTGAACGAGCTGAAGAACCTTGGCTTATCCCCCAAGACTGAGGGTGTTGAGTCGACTCAGCCGGAGAACACGGTGATTTCGGTTTCTCCGACGGGTACTTTGGAGCAGGGTAATAGCGTGACTGTTCGCTATTCGACCGGTCCGAAGTCAGTAACTTTGCCGTCGAACCTTGAGGGTAAGAACGTTGATGAGGCGTCGAAGGCTGTTGCTGCTCTGGGTGTGAACGTTTCTCTGCATTATGAGAATTCGGACACGGCGGCCCCCGGTACGGTGCTTCGTACTACCCCCTCATCTGGCACCAAGGTCACGGTTGGTAGTAATGTAGACATGTATGTGGCCTCTTCCAGTTCGGGTAGGGGTTCGAGTGCGAGCGCTTCTGCTGCACCGTCTGCGTCGGCTTCTGCTTCCGCTTCCGCGTCGGCGCGTTAGCCCCTACATTTTGATTTAGTTTTAGTCTTAGTAATCCAGGAGAACTTATGGACCTGTCGGTTCCCGACACGGTTGATAACCGTTACAAGGTACTCGAGGTAATCGGTACCGGTGCGATGGCAACCGTTTATGCTGCTGAGGATACTCGCCTCGGCCGCAAGGTTGCGCTTAAGATTCTGCGCCCGGAGCAGGCCCAGGACGATACGTTCCGCGCACGCTTTAAGCGTGAGGCGGAGGCTGTGGCGTCTCTGAACAATCCTGCGATTGTTGCTGTCTATGACACCGGTTCGTATAACCCCTCGCAGGATGGCAAGGAGTCTGATTCTTCGGAAGAGGGCACCGCTATTCCTTATATCGTGATGGAGTACGTGGAGGGTCATACTCTGCGTTCCATTCTGTCCCGTGGCGGCCACCTGCCGGTCCGTGATGCTTTGGGTTATTCCGAGCAGCTGCTGGGTGCTTTGCAGTACAGCCATTCGATGGGCATTATTCACCGCGATATTAAGCCGGCGAATATTATGGTGCTGGACCGTACCAGTGAGGATATCGCTAAGGGTCAGCCGGGCCAGATTAAGGTCATGGATTTCGGTATCTCCCGTGCCATTGAGGAAGCTGGCGAGGCGCTGACCAAGGCTAATGTGGTGATGGGTAGCGCACGCTACATGTCCCCTGAGCAGGTGAGCGGCAAGGATGTTGACGCCCGTAGCGATCTGTACTCTGCTGCTTGCGTGATTTACGAGATGATTGCTGGTCGTTCTCCGTTCGATGCTGAGTCGAATGTTGATCTGGCGGCTAAGCACCTCTCTGACATTCCTGAGCCTCCGAGCAAGTTCACCCCGCTTGAGGTTCCTGCTGGTCTGGATGCTGTGATTCTGAAGGGTCTGGCGAAGAACCCGGATGAGCGTTATCAGAGCGCGGCTGAGTTCGCTCAGGCTCTGGTGTCGGTTGTTCGCCCGGGTGAAGAGACCGTGGTTCAGGATGCAGCGATGACTACTGCGTTTGTGCCTTCGGCGACTACCGCTTCTCTGGGTGAGGATTACGCCCCGTACACCACCTCGATTACTGAGGCCTCGGTGGAGGACGGCGGCCTTAACGGTTTCTTCGAGTATGAAGACGATGAGGAGCTGTACGACGTTGAGGAGTACGCGGAGTACGATGAGTCTTCACCGCGTAAGCGTGCGTGGGTTCGCTTCCTCGTGGGCACTTTGATTGCTGCTCTGCTGGTTTTCAGTGTCGGCTCGGTTCTGTACTATCAGAACAAGCTCAATGAGGTTCCGCAGGTTTCGGTTCCGGCTGTGGTGAATGTTTCCCGCGATGATGCCGATAACCAGCTGCGTAACTTGGGCTTCGTGCTGGATTACCGTACGGCTTACTCTGACAACATCAAGAAGGGCGACGTGATTAGCGTTGAGCCTGGTGTTGGTTCGAAGGTTAACAAGGGTTCAACCGTGACTGTGACCGTTTCGAGCGGTCCGGAGAAGGTCAAGCTGCCGGATAACCTGCAGGGTCAGAGTGAGGCGTATGTCCGTAACGCTCTGAAGGACCTGGGTCTGGTAGATGGTCGCGTATCCACCGTGGAGAGCGCTTCCGTTCCTGCGGGTATGGTTGTGGAGCTGTCCCCGGAGAAGGGCTCGACCGATGATAAGGGCGCTCAGACCGTTGAGGCTGGTAGCACCGTGAACATTGTCCTGTCTTCCGGTAAGGTGAAGGTCCCCTCGCTGGTGGGTCTGACTAAGGATCAGGCGATTGCTGCTCTGACCGCTCAGGATGTTCTGCTGAACACCAACATCGAGACTGTTCAGACTAACGAGCGTCCTGCGGGCACTGTGCTTTCGCAGAGCTCTGCGGCGGGTACTCTGGTGGCTCAGAACAGCACTGTGACGATCCGTGTGGCTGCTACTCCGACTCAGACGACCGCTCCGACTACTGCGGCTACTCAGCCTGCGGCAGCAACCGGTAACCAGAACGCTACTACTGGTAACCAGCAACGTTCTACCGCGGCTAACCAGCAGGCTACTCAGCCGGCGGCGTCGACCGGTAACCAGAACGCTACTACTGGTAACCAGCAGCGTTCTACCGCTACGGCTACTCCGGCACCGGCTGCGTCCGCTACTGCGGGTACCCGTACGATTCAGGGTACTAACGCGAATACCAATGCGAACAACGCAAACGCTAACGCCCGCTAAGGGGTTCTAGCGGCTAGCAAAAAGGGGCGGCGCTCTACACCATTGGGTGTGGGGCGCCGCCCCTTTTTGTGTATCTGGGCTTGCTCGTAGCTAGGGGTCCAGATATAGCTATCGCCTCCAGTTTCCCTGTAGCATACCTGCTACGGGGCTTCTGGAGGCGATATAAGCCATTGATGGCGGCCCAAGCTAAAGTTTACTAAGCCATGAGGGGTGAGAGGCTCTTAGCGCGTTCTGCGGCTCCCTGCAGGCCGGTTTCTTCGAGCCAGTTGCCGAGCATGAGGTATCCGCTTTCGGTCAGGACCGATTCGGGGTGGAACTGCACGCCGTGCATGGGGGCTTCGCGGTGGCGCAGGCCCATGATGATGCCGTTGTCGGTGGTGGAGGTGGTTTCCAGGACGTCGGGCATGGTTTCGGGTACGACCGCCAGGGAGTGGTAGCGGGTCGCGGTGAAGGGGCAGGGCACGTCCTTGAACACGGAGACGTTCTCGTGCACGAGGCGGGAGGTCTTGCCGTGCATCAGCTCGGGGGCGTGGGTGACGGTGCCGCCGAATGCTTCCGCGATGGCCTGGTGGCCGAGGCAGACACCCAGTAGCGGCTTCTTCGCTTCGGCAGCCCAGCGGATGGTGTCGATGATGACGCCTGCTTCTGCGGGAGCGCCGGGGCCGGGAGAGACGAGCACGCCGTCGTGTTCTTCGGCGAGCTTGATAACTTCGTCGAGTTCGTATTCGTCGTTACGGATGACGGTGGTTTCAGCGCCGAGCTGCTGGATGTAGCCGACGAGGGTGAAGACGAAGCTGTCGTAGTTGTCGATGACAAGGATGCGGGTCATGGCACGTCCTTAGCGCTAATGGTTGATGGTGACGTTCAGGTTGAAGGGGCCGTACTCTGCGAAGTGGGGGAAGACGAATTCCATGAGCAGGTAGACTACGGCGAGTATCAGCACGATGGCGATGATGATGCGAACCCACAGGGGGCCGGGGAGGTGGCGGAAAATCCATGCGTACATCTTGCTTTTCCTCTCTGATTTAGGATCCTGCTACGGAGGCGGCAATCTCTGCGGGTGCTCCGGCTGCGGCGGGCCGCCAGGATTCGAGGCGGGCGTGGACAATGTATCGTTCGGTGTCACCGTAGCGCGGGTGGCAGGTGGTGAGCGTCAGGAGGCGCTCGGTGGGTGCTACGCCGGGCTGTCCGGGGACGGGTTCGATGACTTCTACCTGGTCGGGCTGCACGATTTCGTGGCTGTAGACGGTGTAGGTGTAGTAGCCGTCTTTGGTGCGCACGTAGATGTGGTCGCCTTCGGTGAGCAGGTCGATGTCGTTGAGGACTTTACCGCGGGTTTGGCGGTGGCCTGCGAGGGAGAAGTTGCCGACCTGTCCGGGCATGGCGCTTCCTTCGTAGTGGCCGAGTCCGAGGGAGTCGAGCACGTCGGAGCTGGTGCCCTGGGTGGCGGGGCGCTGGTAGTCGGATCCGAACTTGGGGATGTAGACGACGCCGAAGACTTCACCGTGGCCGGGTTCGCTCAGACCTGCGGGAGGGGTGTTGGGGTCCCAGTCGGGGAGGGGTTCGGCGGGGTTGGAGTCGAATTCCTGAACGAGGGTGCTGACGGCTTGGGATTGGGTGCGGTCGGCGTCGATGTTGGTCCACCAGAGCTGCCATGCGACGAAGAGCAATAGCAGGAGGCCGACGGTGATAAGGAGTTCGCCTGTAATCTGGATAATCCAGTGCAGCACGGTGCGGGGGCGGCGCTCTGCGGTGGGTGCCGTTCCTTGGCTCATGCGTTCTCCTTTGTCCTTTGGGTTGGTATGTTCTTGGGCGCCGGGTGGCGTTCCTTATCTTTCAACGCACGGAGAAGGTGAAATCATCCCGTAAGTCTGCAAAGATAGGTGTGAACATATATTTTTAGGTTACCCATACAACAATAAGCGGAGGAAGTATGTCGACCAACTCGGCTAAGGCATCGTCCAAGAAGAAGTCTCAGAAGTCTGCTAAGTCTGAGGTGGAGGATGCGAGCGAGCTGCGTCTGCGTGAGATTGCTCGTGAGATGGAGAGCGGCACGCAGCTGAAGGAGCAGACTCCGTTGTGGTACCGCGTGATTATGTTCTCGCTGTTAGCGGTGGGCATTCTGTGGATTATTGTTTTCTACATTACGCAGGGCCTGTTCCCGATTCCTGATTTGGGTATGTGGAATGTGAGTGTTGGTGTGGGCGCCATGATGGTGAGCATGCTGATGATGACTCGCTGGCGCTAGAGTTTAGGCGTTATGACTTAGGCGTTAGAGCTTATAGAGAGGCGGCCGTCCCGTGTGGGGCGGCCGCCTCTCTATGTGTGGTGGGGTGTTATAGGGTTTTATTACCCAGTTCTTATATTCTTATATAAGAATATAGTCTAGTCAGACATATATTTTTAACAATTTAGTTAATCTCAGGATCTTGGCTCAATGAACCCTTTAGTAGATCAGGTCGCCTCGCGCCGCTTCGTGGACGCGGCGGGTTACGGTCTCCATAACGGGCGAGTTGATGTTCCACCGCTGCCAGTAGAGGGGGAATTCTACCGGTATTGCGGCAAGCTTCACGAGATGCCCGCTTTCGAGCTCTTCGGCGCATTGCGCCTCAGGAATGAGACCCCAGGCAATACCGGAACTGACGGCTCGCGCATAGTCCGGAGATGAGGGAATGTAGATGGTGGGGCTTTGGATGAAGGTTTCTTCAGCCTCTAGACCTACCTCTTTTTCAATGAGGGCTCGTGCCACATCCTGCACAAAGTCTTTACGATCGTATTCGACGACGGGGGCACGGTTGAGCTCTTCGCGACTCATAGTCTTGGGCCAGCCGGGCAGGTACCGCTGTACGTAGTCGGGGGTGGCAACGCACCAGTAGCGTGCCACGCCGAGGGTTTCGACGGAGCATCCGGGGATTTTTTCGGGTTTGGAGGTGATGACTGCCATGACTTCTCCAGATCGGAGCATGGCGGAGGAGTGGAATTCGCCTTCTCGTCGCAGGTCGCAGAAGATACTGTCTTCGCGGCTGAGGGTTCCTACTGCGTCGAGGAACCAGGTGGCGAGTGAGTCGGCGTTGACGGCAACGGAGACACTCTGGAAGCCGCCGGCGCCCATGAGTTCGCGTTCCATTTCTTGCTGCAGGAATTCGCTCTGTCGGGCGATGCGCAGTACGCTTTGTCCGGCGTCGGTGGGGGTGACGGGGTTGCTTCGGCGTACCAGGACTTTTCCGGCGATCTGTTCCATGGCTTTGATGCGCTGGGAGATGGCGGAGGGGCTCACTCGCAGGATATCTGCCGCTGCGTCGAAGGTACCGTATTCGATGACGGTGGCGAAGGTGGTGAGCTGGTCGGTACTGAAACGTGTCATAAGAATATCTTACGCAGTGTGAAAATATTTAGATAGATTTAGGGTCTTTTTTCCCGTATTCTCGTCTCTGGCACTTCACACTTCAGCTAACGCAGGCTTTATCCCTGCGTCACAGGCCTTTGCCTGGCAAGCTGGTAGTAAGAGAGCCGCTACCCGCCACTGCGTACGCGGGTTCATACCCCATTTGATCAACATAGAAAGTTTCACGATGTCCGCATCCCTCTCCCTGCTGTTTCTGGGTGCTACCACCACGATTTCTTTGGTAGCGGCTATTGGCGCCCAGGGAACTTTTGTGCTGCGTCAGGGTATTTTGGGTCGGCACATTACCCCGATTATTATTTTCTGCATTCTGTCGGATGCTCTGATGATTGGTTTGGGCGTTGTGGGTCTGGGTGCCCTGTTGGATGCGGCGCCGTGGTTTATTGAGGTGTTCCGTTATGTGGGTGCGGCGTTTTTGGCGTGGTTTGGTTTTAAGGCTGGCCGCCGCGTGTTTACTCCGCACTCGATTGTGGTTGATGATGCGGAGGGTGATTCTCAATCGTTGAAGGCGGCTCTGCTGACCACGGCGGCGGTGACGTATTTGAATCCGCTGGCGTGGTTAGATACGACTATTCTTTTGGGTTCGCTGGCGAATGCCCAGGGCGATCCTGGCCGTTGGTGGTACTACCTGGGGTGCTGCTGCGGTAGCTTAATCTGGTTTTTGATGCTGGGCTATGGTTCGCGCCTGTTGCGTCCGCTCTTTGCACGCCCTTCAGCGTGGCGTGTTTTGGATGGTGCGACTGCTCTTCTGATGGCGTACCTGGTGTTCAACCTGCTGACGATGAACCTGTCGACTCACTAGCTTTTATCCCCCTGACTTGCCTCTTTATACTTTGTCAGTCTCTTTTTCAGTGCTCTTCTCCTCTTCGAGGGGTATGAGCACTTCGTTTTTGGGCATGATGAGTAGGCCCAGGTAGATATCGCGAATGATCAGGATGTGTTTGATTCGCTCAATCATGGGCTTGAGGAAGCTTCGGGCGTATTTTTCATCGCTACTGGTGGTTGCAACGAAGCTGAGCCCGGAGAACACGGCAACGATCATGGACACCTTGATGACGACGGCGTTGATGTTGGTGTCTACGCCGAGGATTTTGAGGTGTTCGGGTTTGATACTCATCCAGGATTCGATGGTGGTGTCGCTAATGGCGATGGATGAGAATCCCATGAAGAATCCGAAGACGAGCAGCATGAAGAGGGTCGCCTGAATAATCTGACCGATCATGGGGATGATGATGAGGTTGCTCCAGGGCGCGATTTTGAGGGGTCGGTGTTCGAGGATTTTCTTTTCTTCGGCCCAGTCTTGGGCGGTGTTCCAGATTCCGCCTTCGAGGGCTGCGGCATACTCGTAGTCGTTGTCGCTAAAGCGTGCGATGTCGTCGCCTCTGGAGCGCCCCAGCAGGCGCGCTGTGCGTTCCAGGGAGGTTGTGACGACCACGAACACGGCGAGTAGCCCCATAAGGCCCAAAACCGCCCAGGTGCGCGGGAAGCTGAGTCCGTTGGCGAGCTTCCAGAGGTCTGCGTTCACGAAGATAAAGAGCACGGATACCATGAGTACGGGCAGTACTTTCGCGATCATGGGCGGCAGGGAGGCGAGCTGGTGGATGGCGTGCTTGAGGGACCAGCCGAGTACGGTATCTACACCCAGGAAGATGGCAAGGTAGATTCCGATAACGATGAGCGGGAATACTTGGCCGCCGTCGTAGACGAAGTCGAGGCCGTCGAGGGTGTTGGATGCAAAGACACCGGCGGTAAAGAGCATGCCTGCAAAAAGTACGGTAAGAATACCCGTGGTGATTTGAACCCACTGCGGGGTGCGAACCATCAGCTTGTGGGCAAGAGTAATGAACACACCGGAGATGACCGGCATAATGAGGAAAATCCCGCCGAGTACGAGCACTGGGAGTACTTCGTTACTGAGGGCGCTATCGCTTGTGAGAGCTTTGATGTAGTTCGGTAGGGAACCTTTCACGTCCTCCACTACGAAGATGAGAAGGTCGCGCAGGAAGATATAGCAGATGTGCATGATGCCAGCCCACAGGATCCATGGCACGGAGCGTGGGAACGCATCGAGAGCACGTTGGCGGGCAGGAATAATGAGGGGCGCACCCTGTTTACGGAACCAGATATTGCTCTGTTTCAGCATGTCAGCTCTGGAGTAATGCTGAGGCCTGGTGTAATGCTGAGGTTGCACCTCTTCTGCAGTGGCTTTAGTACTCAGCCGCGCCCAGATGGGGCGTTCGTCCTTCTGCTGCGGGGTGTTCTGGTCCTGTGTGCTCATGACATACCACTCTACAGGGGTTGAGAACCTCTTTTATCCGAAGGCCCCTATAGTTCTTCTCGCTGGAGTTCAGCTCCGATAAAGCGGCTGTAGGCGCCCATGAGGAGGGCAGCTGCTTCTTCCTGTTCCTCGTAGATGCCCAGCTCCTCGTCCTCACGACCCGTGTAGGTACCGCTACTGATTTCGAGTAGGGATAACGGTCCTTCTGCGGTCTCCGGGGCTAGAGCATCCAGGATGAAGCTCAGGCTTTCTTCTGATTCTTCAGCTACGCCCATGAGCCGCCCCAGGCGTGTACCCGGGTAGGGTGCGATGGTGAGGACGTCTTCGTTCTCGCATTGGATAATGCGTGCGACAGGAATAATATCCCCGTCTGCGGTCTCTTCGAGCAGTAGCTCGGTGGAGAGGTCGATATGGCTTTCCTCGCTCTGTAGGAGCTGCCTGGGCCACCAGAGGTGAATGTATTCGGTCAGTGCCGCCCAGGTTTCGTGAGGCTCCAGTGTGCTCTCTACGTAGAGTGCTACCGTTCGTTCTTCGCCGTTGTGTTGGCGCTGCTGATCGACTGGCTCCGGTGCGTGGGAAAACATGGGGTAGTGCATGGTTCTACTCTATCCCAGTGTGTCTGTGAAGAGCATTCTTCCTTGTAGACAGAGCCATAGACAAGGGTCTGAGGGCACAAAAAAGGGGCAGACCCGCATGGGTCTGCCCCTTTCTAGCTTTAGCTGTTAAAGCAAAAGAGCCCGCGCAAGCGGGCTCTTTTTATTACCTATTGGATTGTTATCCAAAAACCATACAGTGAACGC
>NZ_KV811076.1:0-3071 GCF_001812975.1 Rothia sp. HMSC073B08
GCCTCCAACCACACTCAACTCTGAAGAGCCGCTTAACCGACCCAATGGCATACGCCGGAACACTGCCGCACACCATGGCACCTGCCAGCAGTACCGTGCCGCCAGCCTGGATAACCCGCCTCGTAGGGCGAGCAAATAATTGTCGAAGCATCATAGCTCCTTCACGAACAGAGGGGAGGCACAATCTTTGTGCACCCCAATGAGTAGAACGTTCTCAGCGTATCAAAAATCCTAACCTTCAGGTAGAGATTTAGAGAATATGCAATGGGGTGAAAACAAAAGAATGGGGCGGGTTCCCGATAAGGAACCCGCCCCACACTTGCGTCTTAGTGCTGTGCCGCCAGCTGCTCGCGGATACGCGCCACCGTCGCCGCATCCGTCGTATTCTCACCCAGCAGATTCGGCTTACCCGCGCCGTGATAATCACTCGAACCCGTCACCAGCACCTCACGGCCCGCAGCACGCTGACGCTCAATAAACTCCAGCAGGCGCGCCCGGTCTTCCGCGGAGTTCTCGCGGTGGTGCACCTCCACACCCGCTAGACCAGCCTCCACCATCAAACCCAGGTACTCCAGGCTCAACGCAGGCCCACGCATCGTACTCATCGGATGCGCAATCACCGGCACGCCCCCAGCCTCACGCACCAGACGCACCGCCTCCAGCGGGTCCAGCGCGTCCTGCGGCACATAGTAGGGGCTGCCCGTGTACAGCAGCTTCGCGAAAGCCTCAGAACGGTCAGCAACCACGCCAGCGGCAACCAGCGCGTCAGCAATATGGGGGCGGCCCACCGCCGTGTTCCCCTCCCCCACCTGCGCCAACACGTCGTCCCAGGTTAGCGGGTAGTCGGCGGCAAGACGCTGCACAATAGCCTGCGCGCGGCCCTTACGGCTGGCGCGAATCGCCTCCACACGGCGCGCCAACTCTGAACCCACCGGGTCAAAACCATAAGCGAGCAGGTGAATGGTCTTCGTGCGTGAGCGACCCTCACCGTCGGTGTAACGGTAACGGCAGGAGAACTCGGCACCCGGCAGAAAATCCAGACCGTGCTCATCCGCCAGCTGAGCCGCCTGTGCCCACCCAGCCGTCGTATCGTGATCAGTCAGCGCGAATCCCGCCAACCCGGTGCGAGCAATCAGCGGCACCAGCTCAGTCAGGCTCTGCGTGCCGTCAGAAATAGCGGAGTGAATATGCAGGTCGTAGCGCCCGGCAGGGTTCTGGTTTTCAGGCGCGCCCAATTCAGCGGGCTGCGGTGCCTGCTTCGCATGAGGTGCACTGTTCCGGTGTTCTGTGTGCGTCATATTCTCTCCTTCCCCGCCCCTGCTAGTTCGTCGCCACCTCAGCGGGGTTTTAAGGCATGTCATCTACTCTTCTGATTCAACCCTACCAATATCGGCGGCGCAATATCGGGCACCCGGTCGCAGGTCAAAGATATATTCTGACCCACCGCACCCTCTCTTATGGTCAAAAGCGCTAAAACACCTGCCCACCTGTGGTGAAGGCGATATGATTAACCCATGACTGAGAACAACGAGAAGAGCACCGAAGCTCAGAAGACTGACCACCGCAGCACCCCCAAGGCGTCTGCGTTCACCGAATTCATTGCCGCAAACTGGGCACCTGCCGAAGATGACGGCTACACCCGCGAGCCCGTAGCAGACTACGCAGCTGAGCGCCGCGCCAAGATCTCCAAGGCATTCCCCGGCGAGCGCCTCGTCCTGCCCGCAGGCCCGCTGAAGGTCCGCTCCAACGACTGCGACTACCGCTTCCGCCCCCACTCGGCGTTTGCGCACCAGACCGGTCTGGGCATCGACCACGAGCCCGACGCCGTGCTGGTCTTCGAGCCCGTCGAAGAGGGCACCGGCGACAACGGTTCCAACCACGAAGTAACCCTGTACTTCCGCCCGCTGGCTGGCCGCGACACCGCAGAGTTCTACGCGGATGCACGTTACGGCGAGTTCTGGGTTGGCCCCCGCCCCACCCTGAAGGAGTTCTCCGAGCGTTACGGTCTGCGTACCCGCGACCTGTCCGAGCTTGAGGTTGCTATCACCAAGAACGCCGGCAACCAGGGCCTGGGCGGCGTGAACATCCGCCTGGTCCGCAACGTTGACCCGGCTGTTGACGCGCTGGTTGACACCTCCCGCTACAACACCGGCGTGGAGCTGGAGCAGGCTGACAAGCTGGACTCCGAGCTTGCCGTGGCTCTCTCCGAGGCTCGCCTGATCAAGGACGCTATCGAGGTTGAGAACCTGCAGCGTTCCGTTGACCTGACCGTCAAGGGCTTCGAAGAGGTCGTGCGCGAGCTGCCTAAGGCTGTTGCGCACCACCGCGGCGAGCGCGTCGTTGAGACCGCGTTCTTCTCCGTGGCACGTACCGACGGTAACGACCTGGGCTACGACACCATCGCAGCGTGCGGTAACAACGCAACCATCCTGCACTGGATCCGTAACAACGGCACCGTCGATGACGGCAAGCTGCTGCTGCTGGACGCAGGCGTTGAGGACGACACCCTGTACACCGCAGACGTGACCCGCACCTTCCCCGTGAACGGTAAGTTCACCGAGGTTCAGGCGAAGGTCTACAACGCTGTGCTGGACGCAGCTGACGCCGCGTTCGAGGTGGCTAAGCCGGGCCGTAAGTTCCACGAGATTCACGACGCCGCGATGGAGGTTCTGGCTCACCGTCTGGAAGAGTGGGGCCTGCTGCCGGTTTCTGCCGAGGTTTCCCTCACCATTGAGGGCGGTCAGCACCGCCGCTGGATGCCGCACGGCACCAGCCACCACCTGGGCCTGGACGTGCACGACTGCGCGCAGGCTAAGGCTGAACTGTACATGTGGGCTGAGCTGGAGCCGGGCATGGTCTTCACCATTGAGCCGGCGCTGTACTTCAAGGAAGAGGACATGTCCATTCCCGAGGAGTACCGCGGTATCGGTATCCGCCTGGAGGACGACGTGCTCTGCACCGAGGACGGCAACGTGAACATGTCCGCTGCCCTGCCCCGCACCGTTGAGGGCATTGAGGAGTGGATGGCGAAGCTGGCGAAGTAACGCCTAGCCCCCCCCCCCCCCCCCCCC
>NZ_KV811076.1:3171-48521 GCF_001812975.1 Rothia sp. HMSC073B08
CCCCCCCCCCCCCCCCAGTTACGTAGTAACGTCTGATGGGGAAAGCCCCTCACCGATTTGTTCGGTGAGGGGCTTTCTCGTGTCTTCTAAGTGCTGTCTTCTACGGTGCGTATCTTCTATGCCTGTTTCCCGCTGTTGTGGGTGGCTACCGCCGTTGCAGGTTCAGTTATTCGGACTCCTGCGAGGACTTATCGTGCAGGCCCTGCGGGCGCGGAGTCGGACGCTGCGGCTTGGGCTGAATCAGCTTCGCGTATTCTTCCGGGTCGTCCACGCGCAGACCGTACCGCTGTGCCGGGCGCTTCTGCGTATCTGACTTCTGAGCGGTTGCCTGGTCAGTGCTTGCCTGGTCCTGTTCGGAAGGCTGAGCGGGCTGTGCGGGCTGTGCAGGCTGAGCGGGGGCAACCGGTGCGGGCATGTTCTGCGCCGCGCTCTGAGCCATCGCGTTCTGCGCGGTCGCATCACGCTCGGGAAGGTTCTGGTTCGGCGCCGGCTGGCTACCCGCCTGCGCACGGTACGAGGGTGCCTTCGGGGCGCCGGTCGGAACCGGTGCACCATTCATCGAGACGGTGCTCTGAGCGGCACGCGCCTGCGAAGCTTCCGGGGCAGCCGCCGCACGAGCAGCCGCAACCGCCGCCGAGAAGCGAGGGTGCGCACCCAGCACGCGGCGTGCATCCTGAGCGTACTCCGGCAGAGCGTACATCACGGTACGCGAAGGAATCGCCTCGGTACGCATCGGGTAGCGACCCCCATGGGAGCGACGCAGAACGTACATCTGCCACAGCACAAACACGGCAACCGACAGCGGCACGTACTTGAGTGCTTCAGAGATAAAAGAGTCACCGGCAAGGGTCATCAGCACCGAAAACACCAGGCCAATCACCGCACCCTGAATCGCCGCAGAAATCAGGGCACGACCATAACCGGGCTGCACCGGGTACTCCACCTGGCGGATACCGTCATTGACCAGGTACAGCGCCGTGACCGGATAATCCTGCTCGCTGAGCACATCGAAAGCGGCGAGCGCATCATCGTGACGAACGAAGGAGGCGATCGCCTCACCGGCGGGCAGGGGCTTGCCCTGAGCCTGCGCCAGGCGCGAGGCCAGATATGAAGAAGGCGGGGTCGAGGGAATATTCGGCAGGTTAGAAGTCATGGCTCCTATTCTACCGCCCACCCTAACCCTGGACCCGGTGGGCAGTCAGCTCCTCTACAGGCGTAGCGAACACCTGGTCAATTAGGCTTCTCAAAGTGCGAATCCCCGCGGCGGGGCGTACCCTAGAGAGGTGAGCAATTCGAAGTTCAGCACCCCCAGCAAGATTTACATTGCCCGCCTTTTGGGCCTCGACGTTTTTGACCCCTTCGGTGACCGCCTCGGCCGTCTCCGAGATGTCGTCGTGCTCAAACGCGGCCTGGGCGCTTCCATTGCGGGCGCCCGCCCCGCCAAGGGCAGCGAACCCATTGTTGTCGGCATCATCGTTGAGGTGCTCGGCAAGAAACGCGTGTTCATGCCCATGACCCGTGTGCGAAGTATCGACGCTTCACAGATCATTTCGACCGGCCTGGTGAACCTGCGCCGCTTCGAACAGCGCAACTCTGAGACTCTCATCGTGGGTGAGCTCTTTGACCGCCGCGTGCGTCTGCTCGACGGCAGCGGCGACGCCGTCATTGAGGACGTCGCCATTGAGCAGCGCCGCAACGGCGACTGGGGCGTGACCGAACTGTTCGTTTCCCGCGTCAGCTCCTCCTCCAGCACGTGGCGCCGCCGCTCCAAGGAGACCCTCATCGTCGACTGGGACGAGGCGGTGCTCTCCACCGACGTGGAACCGCAGGCGGCAACCGCGTTCGTCGCTAACCATGAGAACTCCAAGCCCGCCGACCTTGCGGACGCCATCCACGAGATGAGCGATAAGCGCATGGTCGAAATCGCAGCCGAACTGCAGGATGAGCGCCTCGCGGACGTTCTGCAGGAGCTGCCCGCCGAGGACCAGGTGCAGATTCTCTCGCACCTGGACGACGAGCGTGCCGCGCAGGTCCTCGAAGAGATGGAACCGGACGACGCCGCCGACCTGCTCATCGAGCTGGACGACGCCCAGCGCGAGAAGCTGCTCGAGCTCATGGAACCCGACGAAGCAGACGACGTGCGTCGACTGCTCGAATACGACGAGGGTACCGCCGGTTCGCTCATGAACCCGGTGCCGATCATCCTCTCCCCGGAGGCGACCGTCGCGGAGGCGCTCGCGCACATCCGCGCCGAGGAGATCCCTCCGGCGATGGCGGCTGCAGTCATGG
This sequence comes from Rothia sp. HMSC073B08, assembly GCF_001812975.1. Taxonomy (NCBI): domain Bacteria; kingdom Bacillati; phylum Actinomycetota; class Actinomycetes; order Micrococcales; family Micrococcaceae; genus Rothia; species Rothia sp. HMSC073B08. Next base: position 5,461 of record NZ_KV811076.1, read on the forward strand.
TGACCCGCCCGCCCCTGGAAACCCCGACCGGCAAGTACCTGGGTCTGGTGCACATGCAGAAGCTGCTGCGTGTGCCGCCGAGCGAGCCGATTGGTCACATCCTCGATACCGACACTGAGCCTGTCTCTGACCAGGCAAGTTTGGAAGAGCTGGCACGCGTGCTGGCGACCTATGACCTGACCATCGTTCCCATTGTGAACGAATCGCACCGCCTGGTAGGCGCAGTGACCATCGACGACGTGCTCGATGCGCTCCTGCCCGAAGACTGGCGCACTTACGATGATGGAACTCCCGTACGAAAGGTAGGACGACGCTTTGCCTGAATCGAACCGCCGCGACGCAAACCGTACCGAAGAGAACCCCCGCATCGATAAGGCGCGCATCCTCAAGGACCGCCTGGAGAAGAAGTACGCTGAACGCAACCGCGAGCGTGGCGACTCCCGCCCGCAGCGTAGCGACTCACAGCTGAGCACCCCCGGCACCCGCAAGCCGAAGCTGTTCTCGAGCCCCAACCCGGACGCTTTCGGCCGCATGACCGAGGGCTTCGCACGCTACATGGGTACCCCGCAGTTCCTGATGTGGATGACCATTTTCTGTGGCGTGTGGCTGGCGTGGAACTCCCTGGCGCCGGAGGAGATGCAGTTCGACCCGCGTAGCCTGAACTTCACCCTGCTGACCCTGATGCTGTCCCTGCAGGCTTCTTACGCTGCCCCCCTGCTGCTGTTGGCGCAGAACCGTCAGGATGACCGCGACCGCGTGGTGGCGTCCGAGGACCGTAAGCGTGACCAGCAGAACCTGGAGGAGACCCAGTACCTGACCCGCGAGATTGCTTCGCTGCGTATTGCTCTGCGTGAGGTTGCGACCCGTGACTTCGTTCGTAGCGAGCTGCGTGACATTCTTGAGGAACTGCAGAACATTGCGCAGGAGCAGGAGCGTCACGCCGAGCAGCTGCAGGACATCAGTGAGGACATTGAGGACCTGGAGGAGGCTATCGACGATATCGATATCTCCGAGGGGGAGGAAAAGGACGCTGAGGAGCAGGACGCTGAGGGCACCGAGAACGGTACCGAGCAGGCACCTGACAAGGCTGAACGCCCCGCGAAGGACTCCGCGCAGGATCCCCACCGAGGCGATTTGAGTCAGCCTCAGAGCCGCGGATCCCAGCAGGCAGAGCGCGCCCGTGAGGGAGACGCCCGTGACCGCTAATTCGCCCCTGCAGGATGCGCTCTACGCGGCGCTCGCCCGCGTCGAGGATCCCGAACTGCGCCGCCCCATTACGGAGCTGGGCATGGTGGAGACTGCGCTCGTGCATCCTGAACTGGATGAGCACGGTGAGCCGATTCCCGGCCGCCACTGGGCTGAGGTCACGGTGCTACTCACCATTGAGGGTTGCCCGCTGAAGAACACCATCGAGCAGCAGGTTCGTGACGCCGCCGCCACCGTTGAGGGTATTGAGCGTGTGCAGCTGCAGGTGGGTGCGATGAACCCGCAGCAGCGTTCCGCTCTGCGTTCGATGCTCAAGCCGGAGCGTTCCAACCCGTTTACCGCGCCCGGTTCGCTGACCCGCGTGTTCGGTGTGGTGTCCGGTAAGGGTGGTGTGGGTAAGTCCTCCATGACCGCGAATCTTGCCGCCGCGTTCGCTTCGCGCGGGCTTGCGGTGGGAATTATTGACGCGGATGTGCACGGCTTCTCCATTCCGGGTCTGCTGGGTATTACCGACGCCCCGACCCGCCTGGATGACCTGATTCTTCCGCCGACCGTGGACGTTCCCACCCCCGCCCAGCGTTGGGGTGAGCAGAAGGTCAGCGGCGGCTTTATTCGCGTGATTTCTATCGGCATGTTCCTCAAGGGCAACGAGCCGGTGGCGTGGCGCGGCCCCATGCTGCACCGTGCTCTGGAGCAGTTCATCATGGACGTGCACTTCGGCGCCCTGGATGTGCTGCTACTCGATTTGCCGCCTGGCACCGGCGATATTGCCATCTCCATGGCTCAGCTGCTACCGAATGCGGAGCTGGTGCTCATTTCCACCCCGCAGCACGCCGCGGTGGATGTGGCGGAGCGTGCCGGTACCCTGAGCTTGCAGACCGGTCAGAAGGTCGTGGGCGTGGTGGAGAACATGGCTGCCATGACCCTGCCGGACGGTACCGTGCTCGACATGTTCGGTTCTGGCGGCGGTCAGGTGCTCGCTGAGCGTCTTTCGGAGGCGCTCTCCTACCCGGTACCGCTGCTCGGTTCTGTCCCGCTGGATGTGAACCTGCGTACCGGCGGCGACGAGGGCACCCCGGTGGTCTGGAGCCACCCGAACTCCCCCACCGCCGAAGAGATTCAGTCCATCGCCTCGCAGCTGCTGCAGTCGGGCGAGTCGCGGGCGGGTCAGAGCCTGCCGCTCTTCGTCTAGAGATTGAGCATCTAGAAGCTGACGGCCAAAAGCTGATACAGAAAGAACCCCGCACCATCACGGTGCGGGGTTCTTTCATTTCAAAATCTTAGGTGGCGTCCACGTCGAAGGGGGCGTATGCGCCTCGCGGAAGAGCACGGCTCTCCGACTTTTCCTTCTCCTTCAGCAACGCCTCTTCACGTTCCTTCGCCTCACGCTCACGCTCGGCGTCATCCTCAGCGAACGCCTGCTTCACAATCACGCGCGGATCGTACTGGCGGGGGTCGTACTGGCGCCAGTTAATATCTTCCAGGCCCGTCTCGCCCAGGGCTTCCTTGAAGTCATCCTTCGCGTCGAACGCCATGCGGCGCACGGTCTTGACGAATTCACGAATCTGTCGGGCGTATTCGGGCATGCGTTCGGGACCAATCACCACAAACGTGATGATGGCCAAAATAATCAACTCGGTGCCACTAATACCAAACACAGAATATAGATTATCAGTTCCGAGCCAGCACCGCCGAACCCGCGGCGCTTTCTGGACGTGTCTTTAAGCTCTGGACAAGCAGAAGGCGTACGCTACAGCACCGCAGAGGGGCATTGCGCCCACGGCTAAGAACACCACATCAGCGGTTTACGGTGGATAATCTCCGCCGCCGGGTTAAAACGCTGCGGCTCCAACCGCAGGCACGCCCGCCTCCCGAACGCAAAAGACCGCCGGCAGCACACCGGCGCTCTCAAACATCCGTTGGATAGATTCAGCGGTTTACGGTGGATAATCTCCACCGCCGGGTTAAAACGCTGCGGCTCCAGCCGCAGGCACGCCCGCCTCCCGAACGCAAAAGACCGCCGGCAGCGCACCGGCGGTCTCCAGTCACGATATTCGGTTTACGGCGGGTAGTCCCCACCGCCGGGGAGCTGCTTCCAATGCCACAGCCAGCCAACCCAGCCCCACTGCGCACACGCACCCGCCACCAGCAACGCCCAACGATACGCCCGCGAACGGCTCGCCGCCGCCGCCACAATCACCAACGGGAACAACGGCAACAGCAGACGGAACGTCGACGACTGCGGATTCAAAAACAGAATCAAATACGCAAAATAGCTCAGGCACCACAGGTTCAACGGAGCCGCCAAAACCCTACGCACCAGAGGGCTCAAACACAAAGCAATAAAACCCAAAATCAGCACAGTCAGCAACACCGGAGCCACATACCCAAAGTACAGGTACCCCTGTGAAAGCCACGGCTGAATCGGCGCCAAATGGGTACCGCGCCACGCCGTCTCCGTGGCGGTGTACGCATCCACACGGCCCGTAGCCCACCACGCAATCGCAGGCCACACCAGCGCACACGCACACACCACCAAGGCGCTGACCAGCTGCCCCAGATGACGCACAAACGCCGTGCCCATACCCGACTGGCGGCTCGAACGCACCCAGCATGCAAACCACCACAGGCCGGCTGTCGCACCCAGGGGCACACCCACCGGGCGGGACAGGCACGCCAACGCCGCCACAGGAACCAGCAGGCCGTAGCGTCCCTGAACCAGGCACAGCAGCGCGCCGGCAAGGAACACCAGGTTCAGCGACTCCGCATACGGAACCTGAAGCACCGGCGCCACCGGCAAGAACGACACCAACGCCACAGCCCACATGGACAGGGCAGAAGGCGACTCCTCACTTGTGAAACCGGTCGCCTTCAACGACGCCTCAAACAGCAGGTAAATCACCCACGCCGCCGCAAAACCGGCAAGCAGAGCAACCGTCGCCGCCACCGGATAGTACCCGATGCCCGTCGCATGGCTAATAGCACCGGAAAGCTGCGGGAAAATCGGGTAAAAAGCCCACTGATTCTGCTGACCCACACCCGCCGCATTCACCGGTAGCTCACTCGGGTAGCCCTGTACCGCGATCTGCTCATACCAGCCGGCGTCCCAGATGCTAATGAACGACAAATAATCCAGGTGCTGACCCCACGGGCTGCGCAACTGCTGCTGACCGACCACGGCAAACACGATGAAGCCCCACACGCGGGACAGACCGTAAATCAGCAGCACCGACAGCCACGCGGGCAGGGCACGCAGACGCTCCCCCACCCGGTGCAGGCGCTCACCGGCGGCGGTGTACGCCCAGGTCAGAAGCTCATCAAAAGACTCGCTCCGTTCCTCGCCGGAGGCGGGGGTGGCGGCACCCTGCACAGGAGAATACGCGGGGGAATCACTATTACGTTCAGGCGAAACACTCACGGGCGTTAGTTCCCCTCAGCCTGCGGGTTCTTCCGCTTCTCCACAAAGTCATGCGCGCTCAAGGTGCTCTCCGCATCATCAGACAGGGGAACCGCACCGCGGCGAACCGGCTCAGCGGCAGCCACGTTAGCATCAGCAGATTCTGTAGCCGAAGCGGCAGCCTCCGCAGCGGGTGCGTTCTCGAGTGCCTTGTCATCTTCGGGAGCACCGACGAGAGGAGCGATAAAGCCGAAATCCTCCACACGATCAAAGGTGCCCAAACCATCACGGCCCACGCCGCTGAAGAACGCGGCACCGGGCACGGCACGCTCATTGGAGAGCGCCACGACGGAGAGCACCGCGATGCCCGAAATTAGCAGGGCAAGCAGAATCAGAAGAAAGTTCATGTCAATCTCATATCATGCAGGACCGTCAACCCCTGACGGTCACCTAAATTCAAATAGTAGCGCCAGCACCGGCAGAATCAGCGCCGCGGCTAGTCCTCGTCGCGGTCGCTGAGCAGCCAGGCACGCAAATCTGCGTGGCAGCGGGTCAGCTGGCTAAAGCTCACGTGCTCGTTATCGGTGTGAGCCAGCAGAGCGTCACCGGGGCCGAAGTTCACCGCGGGAATACCGATCTCGCTCAGGCGCGCCACGTCCGTCCAACCGTACTTCGGCTGAGGTTCCTGCCCCACAGCCTCAATCAGGGAAGCCGCCAGCGGGGTGTCCAGTCCGGGGCGTGCCGCCGGGGAAAGATCCACAAAGTCCAGCTCGTATCCGGCGAAGACCTCACGCACGTGGGCGATAGCCTCATCTAGGGTCTTATCCGGGGCAAAACGGTAGTTCACGTGCATTGCCGCCACATCAGGAATCACGTTACCGGCAACGCCACCAGAAATCTGCACCGCATTCAGACCCTCACGATAGTCCAGGCCCTCCACCGCGATGGTCTTCGGCTCGTAGGAGGCGAGCGCCGCCAACGCCGGTGCCAGTGCGTGAATTGCGTTCTCGCCGCGCCATGCACGACCCGAGTGGGCGGCAAGGCCGCGGGTGCGCACGAAGAAACGCATGGTGCCGTTGCAGCCGCCCTCAATGGTGCCGTTGGTCGGTTCAAGCAGCACACCGAAGTCTGCGTCAGTGATGAGCTCACCGTGGTTGCGAATCAGGCGTGCCAGCCCGGAGAGCTCGCTGGCGACCTCTTCGTTGTCGTAGAAGATGTAGGTCAGGTTGTAGTCGGTGTCTTGCGCGGTCAGTTCGGCGGCGAGCTTCAGCTGAACCGCCACGCCGCCCTTCATGTCGGTGGCGCCGCGACCGTAGAGCACGTACCCGTCCTCTTCTTCACGCACCGTGGACGGCACGGTACCCGGGGAACCCTCAACGGTGGGCAGGGGCACGGTGTCCAGGTGACCGGCAAGAATAATGCGGGTGCGTTCCCCCTCAGCGCCGGGCAGCGGCGGGAACTCGGTGCGGGCGATAATGGCGTCCCCGTCACGGGTCAGGTGCAGGTGCGGGCAGAACGACAGCGCCATGTGCACGGCGTCAGCAATTGGCTGCTCATTGCCGGAAACCGACTCGTAATCCAGCAGGGCACGGGTCAGCTCGGGCATGGACACGTCCAGGTTCAGGGGCGGCTGCGGTACAGGGTGACGCTCAGAAATATTCGGGGAAACGCTCATCCTTCCACCTTACAGGTTCCCCGGTACACACACCCGCGCCCACAACTTCCATATCGAGCATATGAGACGGTCTTGGAGAGACACCAAGCCCCAAAACTATAATGGAAGGCATGTCTGAAAACACTCCCCGTTACGCCTCCGGCGTTGCACTGGTCAATGTTGTTGTCTCTGGCGAGCACGCCGGCACCGTCCTAGATGCCTGGTTCCCCGCCCCCTCCCTGACCCAGACCCCCGACCTGTCCATCGCGGACGAGCTGGAGGAACTGGTCGCTGAGCACCCGGCGCGCAATGCCCGCACCGAGGTGCGCACCGCCTCCATCAACCTGGATGAGGCGCCCGAAGACGCAGTCGACGCGTACCTGCGTCTGCACCTGCTCTCCTACACTCTGGTCCGCCCCAACGAGCTGAACCTGGACGGCCTGTTCGGCACCCTAGCGAATGTTGCGTGGACCAACCACGGCCCGGTGCTTGCCACCGAGTTCCAGAAGCTGGCGATTGGTCTGCGCAAGCTGGGCCACCTGAGCGTGAGCCACATTGATAAGTTCCCGCGTCTGGTGGATTACGTGGTTCCCGCCGGCGTGCGCATTGGCGACGGTGACCGTCTGCGCCTGGGTGCGCACCTGGCGTCCGGCACGACCGTGATGCATGAGGGCTTCGTGAACTTCAACGCCGGTACCCTGGGCACTTCCATGGTTGAAGGCCGTATTTCTCAGGGTGTTGTGGTGGGCGACGGCTCGGATGTGGGTGGCGGCGCCTCCACGATGGGTACTCTTTCCGGCGGCGGCACTCAGCGCGTGTCTATTGGTGAGCGTTCTCTGCTGGGTGCGGAGTCCGGTATCGGTATTGCCCTGGGTGATGACTGCGTGGTTGAGGCTGGCCTGTACGTGACCGCCGGTTCGCGCGTGAGTGTTCTGCTGCCCGGTCAGGAGGCGCGTGTGGTGAAGGCTGCGGAGCTGTCCGGCGTGTCGAATCTGCTGTTCCGCCGCAATTCGATTAGCGGCGCGATTGAGGTTCTGCCGCGTGCGAAGAACACCGTGGAGCTGAACGAGGCGCTGCACCTGAACTAGTCTGTAGCTGAACTAGCGCTGGTTGCCCTTGCAAACGTTGGGGGTCGGCCCGCGAACTTTAGGGATCGGCTTTAGGGGTCGGGATGTGTGAAGCATCCCGGCCCCTTTTCTGCGCCCGGTGTTCCCTCGTCCGCCGCTCTTACAGGCTGGGCGCGAATCCGCGGCGGCTACGATGACCGTTTTCAGGGCGGGATGCTCGGGCTTTCGCTAGGCTGGTAGTACCGGGTACAGCGCACCCGCCATGACTGACCCCTTGTACAGTTCAGAGAGGAACTCAGATGTCTGAATCAACTAAGTCAGAGTCGACGATGAGCGAAACCTACCGGCACTTTATGCGACTTTTCCCCTACCCGCACGAGCGTATTCCAATGGGCGCTCCTGCCGCTGATGCCATGGCTCGTTACGATGAGTTGGCTCAGCTGGGGCGTGCGGAGGGGTTCGTTCCCTTCTTCCTGAACCTAAACGATACGGTGCTTGAAAGCATGGTCATTGCGGTGTCCCTTGAACACGACATCATTGACGATGTTGAGACTCTGACCCCCGAGCAGGTGAGCGCCTACACTCGTGCCGTCCTGCAGCGTTACCGTACCGCCCGGGGTGGTGCCTCCGCCGAAGAGTATGGCAGCGCAGTCATTGCCCAGCAGCTGCGCCGGGTTGCCGACGATGGCGAAGAGACTCACGAGGACAACCCGGACGACTTCAACCTCAACGAGCTTATTGACGAGTTTATGAGCTCCGATCTTCTGCCCGATGAGGAGCCCGAAGATGACGCCCCGACTCTTTCTGCCCTGCTCTGCTATGAGCTCCTGGATGAAGAAGAGAAAGGCGAGATGCTCCTGCTACAGATTCCGACCGATGACCCCGCCGATATTCCCGCGTACCTGCCCTTCGGCGGCTGGAATGACTGCCCGGACGCTCAAACGCAGCTGGCATTCACCCACTATTGGCGTGAAAAGTACGGTGCCATCCCGGCGGCTCTTGACGGTGCTGACTGCCTGGAGTTTCTGGTGGAACGCCCCGTCACCGACCCGGTCGAGGCGAAGAATCTGGCGGTCGAGCAGTTCGCGTTTTGTTCCGATCTTCCGTTCCAGGTGTTTGAGGATTTTGAGCAGCTGACGGAGTTTATTCACCAGAGCCGCCAGTGGTATTTCTGGTGGGATTAGAGGTCGACTCAGAAATCAGCTAATACGCGGATTCAGGCGCTGGGCAAAGGCGAGTGTCGACACACCTCAATAACGCCTCCCACGTGCTCACATCAGAGTGCACAAGCGCACAGTGTTCCGCAGTACTTACACCGCATGCACGGCTGTACCATTAGATACAGCTCAACAGCTTTTGTCCCCCATCCGGAGCACTTTTTCCGGATATATAAAGCCCGAAAGGACATCATGAAGGTACTCGTTACCGGCGGCGCCGGCTACATCGGCTCCCACACTGTACTTGAACTGCTCAAGGCAGGCCACGACGTCGTCGTCATGGATAACCTCGCGAACTCTTCCGAGGAGTCCCTCAAGCGCGTCGCTGAACTCGCTGGCCGCGCCCCCGAGTTCCACAAGGTTGACCTGCTCGACCTCGAAGGTATGAAGGCTCTCTTCAAGCAGGTTCGCCCCGACGCTGTGATTCACTTTGCGGGTCTGAAGGCTGTGGGCGAGTCCGCTGAGAAGCCGCTGTGGTACTACCAGACCAACGTGGCTGGCACCCTGAACCTGCTGTACGCAATGGACGAGGCTGACTGCCACTCCATCGTGTTCTCCTCCTCCGCTACCGTGTACGGTGAGCCCGAGTCCATGCCTCTGATCGAGAAGATGAACATGGATGCGCAGTCCTGCTACGGCCGCACCAAGGAGCACATCGAGGACATGCTGGTCGACCTGGCTGCTTCTGATTCCAAGTGGAACATTGCTCTGCTGCGTTACTTCAACCCCGTTGGTGCGCACGAGTCCGGCCGTATCGGTGAGGACCCGGCGGGCATCCCGAACAACCTGGTGCCCTTCATTGCGCAGGTTGCTGTGGGTCGCCGCGAGCACCTGAACGTCTTCGGTAACGACTACCCGACCGTTGACGGCACCGGCGTGCGCGACTACATCCACGTGGTTGACCTGGCTGACGGCCACCTGAAGGCGCTGGATTACATTACCCAGCACGGCGGCCTGCACACCTGGAACCTGGGTACCGGTAACGGCTACTCGGTTCTGCAGGTTCTGCACGCGTTCGAGGAGGCGTGCGGTAAGGAGCTGCCGTACAAGATTGTGGATCGTCGCCCCGGTGACGTTGCGGTCTCTTACGCTGATCCTTCCTCTGCTCTGGCGGATCTGGGTTGGAGCGCTAGCCGCGACATTAAGACCATGGTTCGCGACCACTGGAACTGGCAGAAGAACAACCCCAACGGTTACGAAGCCTAAGCTGTTTTAGCCCCTTGTGAGGGGTGTTGAAGAGTGCCCGATAGGTGTTATCTCACCTATCGGGCACTTTTCTGCGCTTTTTTCGAAATTTTTACCAAGTCGTGACTACCTCCCCAAAGGCGTTTGACACCTCGTGAGTACGTAGAAAAAGGGGAGAATATATTCCCTAGTCAGAGCCTTTTGTGAAGATGGGGTATTTTTTACCCATATTTTTACGTCAAAAATACTATAACTATGCATTCGTGCTTAAAAATTCACATTGCTTACACAGTAAAGTGAATATTTTGCAGACAGAAAACCGTATGAGGCGTAAGCTGAAAACTCAGCATACAGACAACCCGCATCATAGACGCACCTCACGTGAAAGGGTTCAAAATGTCCGCACAGGCAGCTCCCGAAGCGCAGAAAAACCTCATCGAAATCGCCAACGTCAACAAGTACTACGGCACCAACCACGTTCTGAAGAACATCAACCTTTCCGTGGGAAAAGGTGAGGTCGTCGTCCTCCTCGGCCCCTCCGGTTCCGGCAAATCCACCCTCTGCCGAACCATCAACCGCCTCGAAACTATCACCAGCGGATCCATCACCATTGACGGACAAGAACTACCCGAAGAAGGCCGCGCACTCGCCAAGCTCCGCGCCGAAGTCGGCATGGTCTTCCAGTCATACAACCTCTTCGCGCACAAGAACATCCTCGATAACGTAACCCTTGGACCCCGCCGAATCCGCAAAATGTCCAAGTCAGAGGCAGAAGCAGAAGCCATGAACCTGCTCGCGAAGGTTGGTGTGGATTCCCAGGTGCACAAAATGCCCGCAGAGCTTTCCGGCGGTCAGCAGCAGCGCGTCGCCATCGCCCGTGCACTCGCCATGAAGCCCAAGGTCATGCTCTTCGACGAACCCACCAGCGCGCTCGACCCCGAAATGGTCAACGAGGTGCTCGACACTATGGTCTCCCTCGCGAGGGAAGGCATGACCATGATCGTGGTGACCCACGAGATGGGTTTTGCCCGCAAGGCGGCAGACCGCATCGTCTTCCTTGCCGACGGCGAAATCATCGAAGAGGCGCACCCGGACGAGTTCTTCACCAACCCGAAGAGCGAGCGCGCCAAGGACTTCCTCTCCAAGATCATCAACCACTAAAGCGGAGGGACCGACATGCAAAAATATTCACGTAGGCTCGCGGCACTCGCCGCAGCAGCTTCCCTCGCTCTGACCGGCGTCCTCGCCGGATGCTCCAGCGCAGACAGCGACCACAAGATCCGCATCGGCATCAAAGTAGACCAGCCCGGCCTCGGTTACCAGGACGGCAACACCTACACCGGTTTCGACGTGGAGGTGGCACGCTACGTCGCCGGCAAGCTCGGCTACTCCGAAGAGCAGATTGAGTTCGTAGAATCCCCCGCCGCTAACCGCGAAAACATGCTCAACACTGGTCAGGTAGACATGATTTTTGCGACCTACTCCATCTCTGAAAGCCGCAAGAAGACCGTGGACTTCGCCGGCCCCTACTACACCGCTGGTCAGGACCTGCTCGTGCGTGCCGATAACACCGACATCAAGGGCCCCGACGACCTCAACGGCAAGAACCTCTGCTCCGTGACCGGCTCCACCAGCGCCCAGAAGGTGCAGGACAAGTTCGCCAAGAACGTGAACCTAGTCAAGCAGAACAGCTACTCCGACTGCGTGGTCGCCCTCAACGGCGGCGTGGTGGACGCCGTCACCACCGACGACATAACCCTCGCCGGTCTGGCAGCCACCAAAGCGAACAAGGGCAAGCTGAAAGTGGTCGGCTCCCCCTTCACGACCGAACGCTACGGCGTGGGCCTGCCCAAGGGCACCGACAAGTGCGAAGCCGTGAACAACGCCATCAACGAGATGGTTGCCGATGGCACCTGGGAGAAACTCATCACCAAGTACACCGAAGGCACCGGCTACCACTACAACACCGAAACCAACCCGCCGCACCTGGGCACCTCCTGCGCCTAGGCCTCTAGAGAGGTTCACGAATGTCATTCTTTGACCAACTCGGCGCCCTCCTGTCCAAGTACGATGTGGTTGGCGCCTTCATGACCAATATTGAGCTGACCCTCTGGGCGGCTATTGGCTCGTTCGTCCTCGGTACCGTGCTGGCGCTCATGCGCATCAGCCCCGTCCCGTCCCTGCGCTGGGTGGGCACCGCCTATGTGCATACTGTCCGTAATACTCCGCTCACCATCATGATGACTTTCGCCATTTTGGGTGTGTGGACGCAGTTCCAGCTCTCCTTCTCGCACGATTTCGACACGAACTTCTTCGTGTACGCGGTCATTGCCCTGTCGATTTACCATTCGGCGTTTATCTGCGAGGCGATCCGTTCGGGTGTGAACACCGTGCCGAAGGGTCAGGCTGAGGCGGCACGCGCTATCGGTCTGGGTTTCTTCGACACCGCCCGCCTGGTGATTTTCCCTCAGGCTCTACGCGGCGCCATTACCCCGCTCGGCAATACTCTGATTGCGTTGACGAAGAACAGCACTGTCGCCTCGGTCGCGTCGGTGGCGGAGGCCTCCGGGCTGATGAAATCCATGATTGAGTTCGACGCGAACATGGTGCTTGCTATCTTCATCATGTTTGCGATGGGCTTTGTCATCATTGTTGTTCCCATTGGTGCGTTGACCACCTGGTCATCCCGTAAGCTGGCGGTGAAGCGATGAAAAACCCTTTTATCAGTAATGACACCCGCGCCGCTTCTTCGGTGCTTTTCGACGAGCCGGGTCCTATCGCGCAGCGTCGTATCCGCATCTTCAACATTGCTGCGGTAGTCCTTTTTGCACTATTTGCGGTGTATGTGCTGACCGTGATGGGTCAGAAGGGGCAGCTGGAGGCAGAAAAGTGGACTGACCTGTTCACCGCCCGCGCCTGGAGCTCCTACTACCTGCCGGGCCTTGCCTCGACCCTGTCGGCGGCAGCGGTTTCGGTGGTTACCTCGGTTGCGTTCGGTGTGGTCTTCGGTATTGCTCGACTCTCCCAGTACCGCGTTATCCGCTGGTTCGGCACCGTGGTGGTAGAGTTCTTCCGCGCCGTGCCGGTGCTGATCATGATGATCTTCTTCTGGCTGTTCTTGGGCAAGTACAGCGGCCTTCCGCCGGCTCAGCTGCCCTTCATCGCCGTGGTGATTGGTCTGACCCTGTACAACGGCTCGGTGATTGCTGAGCTACTGCGTTCGGGCGTGAAGCAACTTCCTCGCGGTCAGGGCGAGGCGGGTCTTGCGATTGGTCTGACCCCGACCCAGACGCTGATTCGGATCCTGCTTCCGCAGGCGTTCACCGCGATGATGCCCTCAATGCTCAGCCAGTTCGTTGTGATTCTGAAGGACACCGCCCTCGGTTACATCATCTCCTACCCCGAGCTGCTCGCTTCGGCGCGCCGCATCGGTTCCGGTGACGGCAACGTGCTGCAGACCCTGATTCTGGCGGCGGCACTCTTCGTGACGGTGAACTTCGTGCTGACGGCTGTAGCAACCGGCATTACGGACAGGCTGGCGTCGCGCACCTCCGCAAAGGTGACCCGAAACCTGATTCCGGACGCTCTGGATAACCCGAACCCGCCGACCGTTCAGATGTTCGTTCTGCCCGGCGACCGCAAGTAACCCTTCTCGTTCGGGCTCCTCAGCCAACGATTATCAGCAGATACGGCAAAGCCCCAGCACTCCCCTTTCGGGAGGGTGCGGGGGCTTTCTGCTATGCGGGCTAGTTAGACCCGTCGGGGCTACTTAGCGGCCGATGCCTTCAGACGCTCAGCAGCCTTCGCCACCGCCTCATCAGAAGCGGTCAGGGCAATACGCACGTAGCCTTCGCCGTCCTCGCCGTAGAACACGCCGGGGCCAGCAATAATACCCAGCTCCGCCAGGCGACCAATGGAATCCCAGGTGGACTCACCGAAAGTGGTCCACAGGTACAGGCCAGCCTCAGAGTCCTCAATGCGGCCACCGGCGGCGGTAATCGCCTCCTCCAGCACCTCGCGGCGGGCACGGTACAGGTCCTTCTGCGCCGCCACGTGCGCCTCATCAGCCAGCGCCACCATCATGACAGCCTGCACGGGGGCGGGCACAATCATGCCGGCGTGCTTGCGGCTATTAATCAGGTTCGGCATCAGCTCGGGGGCACCGGCAATGAACGCGGCACGGTAACCGGCAAGGTTCGACTGCTTCGACAGCGAGTACACGGCAAACAGGCCGGTAAAATCACCATCGCACACACGAGGATCCAGGATGGACGGCACCGACTGACCGCCGCGCGCCTCATCCCAGGCACCCCAACCGAGCTCCGCGTAGCACTCGTCGGACGCCACCACGGCACCGATTTCACGCGCCTGCGCCACAATCTCACGCAGCTGCTCCACGGTACGCACCACACCGTTCGGGTTCGCCGGGGAGTTCACCCAAATCAGCTTCACACGGCTACGGGTGTCAGCGTCCAGCTCATCCAGGCTATCGGCGGGCACGGACTCGGCGCGGGCAAAGCGGGCACCCATATCGTAGGTGGGGTACGCAACGCGCGGGTACACGACCACATCGCCCGGGCCCAGACCCAGCAGGAACGGCAGCCACGCCACGAGCTCCTTCGAACCGACCGTGGGCATGATCGCCTCCGGGCTCAGGCCGGTCACGCCGCGGCGGCGCGCAAACCACTCGGCAATAGCCTCACGCAGGGCGGGGGTGCCGTGGGTGGTCGGGTAGCCGGGTGCATCGGAGGCAGCCGCCAGCGCCTCACGAATGTTCTGCGGGGTCGGGTCGACCGGGGTGCCGATGGACAGGTCCACCGGACCATCCGGGTGGGCGGCCGCGGTTGCGCGGTAGGGGGCGAGCGCCTCCCAGGGGTATTCGGGCAGGTTCAGGCCGTAAGTCATTGTGTCACCTGGTTGCTTGGGAATAGTTTTCGTCATTTTAGTCTAGCGTCCGTGCGCTGGCGTGCCTACAGCAAGAGCCTCCATTCCAGCGCCTAGACGGTGCGTGGGCACCGGGTGCTGTGATGGAGGCTCTTGGCACCCATTAGCGGGTGCGGTCAGTCTATGCGGTTGTCGCTATTATTCGCCGCAGGGATTACTCGCCACGAGGGGGCAGCGCCGCGATGAAGGGCACGTCCTTGCCTGTGGGGCCGAGCTTTGCTGCGCCGCCGGGGGAACCCAGGTCGTCGAAGAAGTCTGCGTTGGCGCTGACGTATTCGCTCCACTCTTCGGGGACGTCGTCTTCGTAGTAGATTGCTTCTACGGGGCAGACGGGCTCGCAGGCGCCGCAGTCCACGCACTCATCCGGGTGGATGTACAGGGTGCGTTCGCCTTCGTAGATGCAGTCGACGGGGCATTCTTCAACGCATGCGCGGTCTTTGACATCCACGCAGGGAAGCGCGATTACGTAGGTCATTGGTGTGCCTTTCTAGAAGCTGTTCGCCCCGTGCCCGCCGGTCTGCGGGTCGTCTGCTGCAGGGCAAAATCTACAGAGTAAACCGCCGAGTAGGTGGTACCCGGCGGGGAAGTCTGTGTATAGTCTATCGCGCACCGGCTGTTTAACCGTATTTTCGTGGCGTATCAGACAGTGGGCTCATGGGTTTGTGGGGGTATTTTTTAGGCTAGGCTGACCTGGTATTTCTTTGCGTTATTGCTAGTCGGCTGGCTTTTAAAAATAGATTAAGCCAAAAATGAAATCTTCGTCACATGAATTTTTTGATGAAGTCGCCGCTATTTCCACCCCGCACAATTCACCGAATAACGCATACATTTTCTTTCCTATTGCCCTCTATCCGGCGGGTTTAGAAGACAGCAGCGGCGCAACACCCAAAACAGCAGGAGGGGCGTCCCGGCTAACCGGAACGCCCCTCCCCTTAGGTTATGACGTAGTGATGAGCCTCAGCCTACTTCTTGGCGCCTACTTCTTGGCGCGAGCACGCTGATGCGCCGCACGCGGCGAGAAATACTGCGCGTCCTTCACGCGAGCGCGAGTGTACACGAGCATGCCCAGCATCGCCGCCACCGGGGCGCCAAACCACCACAGGGCACCGTAGAAACCAATCGCCGAATGGCCCGGGTTCACCAGAACAAACGGCGAATCGGGGCGACCGTAACCGAGTACGTACACGGTCACGAACGCCGCAACAGCCACGACCGCCGCCGCGTAGCCGCGACGCAGCGACAGGGCGCACCACAGGGCGGTAAAGAAAACCGTCAGGTACGCCACCAGCAAGCCGAGGGGCAGGGCGGTATCCCCCGCGTACACGACCCAGGCGTGGTAAATCGACCCGGCAATACCGGCAAAAATACCCAGAATCGAGCCGGTCAGCAGGCTCGACACCAGACCCGCCTCCTGCGGCTTCGGGTGCACGGTTGCGGTCGGGTCACCGTCGAGCACACGGAAAGTCTCCACGGAAGAAATCTTCTGCGGCACCTTATTCGAGTACTCAAAAGTCTTCTCGTCCACCACCGTGATCTGGGTGCGGTGCGCCTCCATTGCCTTGCGCTTGGCGGTGCCGTCACCGTAGATTGCCGCCTGCACGCGCTGATCAGCCGTATCGAACTCACCCTCAATACCCCAGGTGAGAATCGGGCGGTCCTCGTCATCTTCAAGGATCTGCAGGGCACGGTGCACAATCTCGTACACGCGCACGTGGTCGGGGTGGCCGTAGCCGCCGTCCGAATCGTAGGTGATCAGAACATCCGGGGTGAGGGCGCGAATAGCGGCAACCAGCGCCTGAGCTTGCGGCTCCAGCGGCTGCGCGGTCAACGAATCCTCCGCCGCCACCGGGTTGGCGACGGGCTTACCCTCCGGGCCCCACGCCATGCCGGAGTCACGGTACAGAGGCAGCGCGCCCTCCGCGACGGCGGGTTCCTGGCCCAGGAAGAACTGCTTCTTCACGCCCAGCGCCTTGATAGCGCCGGCAAGCTCACCGGTGCGATACTCGCCCAGCGCCTCACCGTTATCACGGCAGCCGGGCTTACCGACCTCCAGGTGATGCAGCTCCTCGGGGATGACCTCACCCAGCTCACCGCGGGTAGCGGTCAGCAGGTACACCTCCGCGCCCTTCTGCGCATAGTACGCCATGGTCGCGCCGGTCGAGGAGGTTTCGTCGTCCGGGTGTGCATGCACGAACAGGATGCGTGCCTTCTTCGCATCGTAGTTATTCGGCAGCAGGTCACGGCGCGAGCCGGGGGCGATGCGCTCACCCTGCGTGGGGTAGCTGGGGGTCGCAGAATCAGGCTGAGTGTTCTCGGTTTCAGACACAGGCTTTCCCTCTCATACGCAGGGTTGGGTTTCTTGGACGGTCAAAGCGCGCCGGCAATTTACATCGTTGAGTGGCAGACATTGAGTAGCGGACAGGTGCCGCCACCGTGCAGGCGCATTATTTTATCTTACACACTCGCATGTACAGCGCGGGGTGTTCAGGCTTTTCGAAAGCAGTTTTAGGCAGAAAGCAGAAGCGCTCCGCTCTCCTTGTTCTTCTCTCCGCCCTACCCCGCCGGTACTTCCCGAACGCGCCTGAGATTTAAACAGAGCCGCCGCTACCTCCTCTTCAGAAGGCAGCGGCGGCTCTTGAACAACGACAGCGCTCGGGCAACGACACCCACTACAGCAGGTGAGTCGCTAACGCGCTATCAGTTCGCGCTGTACTAGTTCGCGCGGGCGCGGCGGCGGAACTCGCGGACACGCTCGTTGGAATCCAGGATGACCTTACGGATACGAATCGCCTCGGGGGTCACCTCAACGCACTCGTCTTCGCGAGCGAACTCCAGGCACTCTTCCAGGGTCAGCTTCTTCGGCGGGGTCAGGTTTTCGAAGTTGTCCGCGGTCGAAGAACGCATGTTGGTCAGCTTCTTTTCCTTGGTGATGTTAACTTCCATGTCGTCTGCACGGGAGTTCATACCAACGATCATGCCCTCGTACACCTCGGAGGTGGGCTCAACGAAGAAGGTGCCGCGCTCCTGCAGGTTAATCATCGCGTAGGGGGTCACCACGCCGGCACGGTCAGCAATCAGCGAACCGTTGGTGCGGTACTCAATGTCGCCAGCCCAGGGCTCGTGCTCAATCGAGTAGGAGGAAGAAATACCGGCACCGCGGGTCTCAGTCAGGAACTGGGTACGGAAACCAATCAGACCACGTGCGGGAACAGCGAACTCCATACGGACCCAACCGGTACCGTGGTTCGACATGTTCTCCATGCGGCCCTTACGCGCAGCCATCAGCTGGGTGACAGCACCCAGGTGCTCCTCGGGCACGTCAATGATCATGTGCTCCATGGGCTCGTAGACCTTGCCGTCGATGGTCTTGGTAACCACCTGGGGCTTACCCACGGTCAGTTCGAAGCCTTCGCGGCGCATCTGCTCCACGAGGATAGCCAGGGCGAGCTCGCCACGGCCCTGAACTTCCCACGCGTCCGGACGCTGGGTGGGCAGAACCTTGATGGACACGTTACCAATCAGCTCGCGGTCCAGGCGGTCCTTCACCTGACGTGCGGTGACCTTTGCACCCTTGACGCGGCCAGCCAGCGGGGAGGTGTTAATACCGATGGTCATGGAGATCGCGGGATCGTCCACCTTGATCAGCGGCAGGGGCTTGGGGTTCTCAGCGTCGGTGAGGGTTTCACCAATGGTGATGTCCTCGATACCAGCCACTGCGACGATCTCACCGGGGCCAGCGGACTCTGCGGGAACACGCTCAAGAGCCTTGGTAGCCAGCAGCTCGGAGATGCGGACGTTCTTGATTTCGCCGTCGTGACGTGCCCACGCAACGGTCTGGCCCTTCTTCAGGGTGCCGTTGAAGATACGGACCAGTGCCAGACGACCCAGGAACGGGGAGGAGTCCAGGTTGGTCACGTGTGCCTGCAGAACCTCGTTGGGGTCGTAGGTGGGGGCGGGCACGTGCTCGATGATGGTCTTGAACAGCGGCTCAAGGTCGTCGTTGTCGGGCAGCTGGCCGTCTGCGGGCTGGTTCAGGGATGCAGCGCCAGCCTTACCGGATGCGTACACCACCGGAACGTTCAGCACAGCGTCCAGGTCCAGGTCGGGAACCTCGTCCGCCAGGTCAGATGCCAGGCCGAGCAGCAGGTCCATGGACTCGCCAACAACCTCGTCGATACGGGAGTCGGGGCGGTCAACCTTGTTCACCACGAGGATCACGGGCAGCTTAGCAGCCAGTGCCTTACGCAGCACGAAGCGGGTCTGGGGCAGCGGACCTTCGGATGCGTCCACGAGCAGCACAACGCCGTCAACCATGGACAGGCCGCGCTCCACCTCGCCACCGAAGTCGGCGTGGCCGGGGGTGTCAATAACGTTAATGGTGATGGTCTCACCGTTGGCGGAAGGGCCGTTGTAGAACACGGTGGTGTTCTTCGCCAGAATGGTGATGCCCTTTTCCTTTTCGAGGTCGCCGGAGTCCATGACTCGGTCTTCAACATCTGCGTGGGCAGAGAAGGCGTGGGTCTGCTGCAGCATCGCGTCGACGATGGTGGTCTTGCCGTGGTCAACGTGTGCCACGATGGCCACATTGCGAAGGTCGGGGCGCGAAGCGGTGTTTTCAGACATGCGTTAAGTTTCTCGCTTAAATCTAGGGGATAGTCTTGCCAACGGGTGCGCTCTAGAAGGCGCGGGGGTCACGGGGCAGTACCTTCAGATAGGTTATCTGGGGGTGTTTGCCGGTTGGAGTGTATGCCGGTGGACCCGCTCTGCGATGAGAGCGTTTCCGGGCACGCCAAAACGGACCCCCCTCCGTTGGGCTTAGCTACCAGTGTATCACTAGGGCTTTTCTGCGAGCCACTCATCAATCATGCGGCGGGCAACGGCGTTCGTGCCGGGCAACTCCAGCTTGGCGGGGTCGTCCTCGTCGCTGTTGCCGCGCTCCTCCGAAATAGCAATCGCCTCACGCAACTCAGCGGCGGTGAACCAGCGGGCGGCACGGATCTCACCATCGTGATGGATGATGGGTTCATTCTCATCCACGCGCACCCGGTAGCAGATCATGAGCGAACGCGGGAAAGGCCACACATCGCTCATACGGTACTCGGTGCTGAGGGCGTGCAGACCGGTTTCTTCGTAGACTTCGCGGGCGATTGCCTCTTCGAGGTTTTCGCCGGGGTCAACGAATCCGGCGATGAGGGCGAAGCGGTTGGGGTGCCACTGGCGGTTATTCGCCAGCAGTACGCGCTCGCCGTCGCGGCTGGTCACCAGCGCCATGACGGCGGGTTCGATGCGGGGGAATACCATCTCGCCGGAGGCGGTGCGGCGGATACCCTTAGAACCGAGGGGCGCCTCCTCGCCGCTGTATGCGGAGTAGCGCATGTCGATGAGGTAGTCGCGGCGTGCCAGGGCGGTGGCGTAGTGGGCGCGGCCTTCCGGGTCGTCGTGGACCGGATAGTAGCGGAAACCACTGGTGGAGGCGCGCACCCGAGGGTCGTTCAGGTCGGCGGCGACCTGCGCGAGGGTTTCATCCTCACAGTAGAGCACGTGCACCTCTGCCTCACTATTCTTCTGGGCGTCAGCACCGTAGGCGGCGGGGCGAATTACACTGCGCGCAAGGATAGCCTCTTCGGTCAGCGGCTCGGCAGTATCGTTACCGGTCAGGTAGTGCAGGGTTCCGTCATCGCTGAGGAGGGTTTCCCCTTCGCGGGAGACGAGCAAGTAGCGCGGTGTGTGAGTGTCAGCGGGTGTGTGTTCAGGTGAAGAAGTCATAGGTTTTACTCTACATCTTGATGTTGTAAGGCCCACAATAGGGTGCCAGGTTTCGATTTTTTCGCCGTATCGTCCCATATCACTCTCGAAAGAGATGACAGAGGCACCTGAAAATAAGAGAATGGAAGCATGACTACTTCTATTGACCCTACGACCACCTCCGCGTGGTCTGCTCTGTCCGCTCACCACAAATCTCTCACCCCGAACCTGCGCGAATGGTTTGCCGCTGACCCGGAACGCGCGCAGAAGCTCAGCTTCACCGCCGACGAACTGCACGTCGACCTGTCCAAGAACCTGATTACCTCCGAAACCCTTGAGCTGCTGGTCAAGCTCGCTGAAGAGGTCAAGCTGGAGCAGGCTCGCGAGGCAATGTTCTCCGGCGAGCACATTAACGTCACCGAGGACCGCGCAGTACTGCACACCGCGCTGCGCCGCCCCGAGGGTTACACCCCCGCGCTGACCGTTGACGGCCAGGACGTAGACGCAGACGTTCACGCCGTGCTGAAGAAGATCTACGCATTCGCTGAGCGCGTGCGTAGCGGCGAGTGGACCGGCATCACCGGCAAGCGCATCGAGACCGTTGTGAACATCGGTATCGGTGGCTCCGACCTGGGCCCGGTCATGGTGTACGAGGCTCTCAAGCCCTACGCAGACGCAGGCATCACCGCACGCTTCATCTCCAACATTGACCCGACCGACGTGGCTGAGAAGGTCTCCGGCCTGGACCCCGAGACCACCCTGTTCATCGTCGCATCCAAGACTTTCGGTACCCTCGAAACCCTCACCAACGCGCGCGTGGCACGCGAGTGGCTGCTGTCCGCACTGGCTGAGGCTGGCGCTCTGGAAGGTAAGGAAGTATCCGAGGCTGTGGCTAAGCACTTCGTGGCTGTCTCCACCGCGCTGGATAAGGTTGCAGCATTCGGCATTGACCCCGAGAACGCTTTCGGCTTCTGGGACTGGGTTGGCGGCCGCTACTCTGTAGACTCCGCGATCGGCACCTCCCTGGCTATCGTTTTCGGCCCGAAGGTTTTCGCTGACTTCCTCGCCGGCTTCCACGCAATGGATGAGCACTTCCGCACCGCTCCCCTGACTCAGAACGTACCCGTTCTCATGGGTCTGCTGAACATCTGGAACGTGAACTTCCTCGGCGCAGAAACCCACGCGGTTCTGCCCTACGACCAGTACCTGCACCGCTTCCCCGCATACCTGCAGCAGCTGACCATGGAGTCCAACGGCAAGTCCGTTCGCGCAGACGGCTCCTTCGTCAACTACGCAACCGGTGAAGTGTTCTGGGGCGAGCCCGGCACCAACGGCCAGCACGCTTTCTACCAGCTGATCCACCAGGGCACCCGCCTGATTCCCGCGGACTTCCTTGCCTTCGCTAACCCGGTCCACCCGACCAAGGACGGCGAGCAGGACGTTCACGAGCTGTTCCTGGCTAACTTCTTCGCACAGTCTCAGGCTCTGGCATTCGGCAAGACCGAGGAAGAGGTTCGCGCAGAGGGCACCGCAGAGCACGTGGTCAACGCACGTATCTTCAGCGGCAACCGCCCCTCCACCTCCATCATGGCGCCGCGCCTGACCCCGCGCGTTCTGGGCTCCCTGATTGCCCTGTACGAGCACATCACCTTCGTTCAGGGTGTTGTTTGGGGTATTGACTCCTTCGACCAGTGGGGTGTTGAGCTCGGTAAGAAGCTGGCGCTGGACCTGGTTCCCGCTATTGAGGGTGACCGCGAGGTTCTGGCTCGTCAGGATTCTTCGACCGCCTCGCTGATTGATTACTACCTGAAGAACCGCACCAAGTAGTAGCTCAAACATAGCCCCGAGGGTTTTATGGCCTGCGGGTATAGGATGCACAAACCGCCGGATAAGCTCCCAGTTAGGGAGGCTATCCGGCGGTTTTGTTATACGGGTTTTAGCTCTATACCGTGCTGCTAGTTCACGGCGGGCAGGGTGTCGGAGGCAACCTCAGCGATAATGCGCACCACGGTGGATTCGGGCAGCTGCGGGATGCCCTGCTCGTCACGGACCACGCCACCGGCGTCACGGTGGGCGGTCATGCCGGTGCCTTCGGTGGCCTCTTCGCCGTCGGCGCAGGTTGCAGGCACGTGCACGAATCCGGCGGGGATGCTCAGCCCCAGGTCGCGGCTGATGCGCTGGCCCTCGTAGAACACGTGATTGCACACGTAGGTTCCGGCGGTGTACGAAATCTCGACCGGCTCCCCCGCCGCACGCAGACGCTCAAAGCTGGCACGCACCGGCAGGGAGGAGAAGTACGCCTCCTGACCGCCCGGAGCGATCGGCTCATCACAGCGCTGGTCGCCGTCGTTATCTTCAATACCGGCGGAGTCCAGGTTGATAGCGACCTGTTCGAGGCTGACCACGTCGCGGCCAACCGCCACACCCAGGCTGATGAGCGCATCGGGCTGCACATCCTGCAGGGCGGCGCGCAGGGCGGTGCTGGAACCGTCGTAGCTAACGGGCAGCTCCCGAGTGATGACATTCAGGTCCGGGCGCATCCGGGCCAGCAGACGCTGAGCACCTTCGGCGAGCGCTACGGTGGGGTTCACGGGCACGCCGGGGAACGGGCCGAAGAAGGTCAGCAGCAGGGTGCGTGCCTGGTTGGGGGTGGTTGCCATAGTCAATCTCGTTTTCTGCGTTAGTTTTATTCAGCAGTGTTCTTTTCGGCGGCGCGGCGCTCTAGGTCCTTGGCGAGCGCCTCCAGTAGCTCTTCGGGGGTGGTGACGATGATGAGCTCGTCTAGGTAGCGTTCGTTGAGCAGGCCGGTGGACGCCATGTAGTGCATCGCGTCGATGAGCTTGTCCCAGTAGCCGTTGACGTTCAGCAGGGCGACCGGCTTGGAGTGAATATCGAGGAACTGCCAGCTGAAAACTTCAAAGAACTCTTCGAGGGTGCCGGGGCCGCCGGGCATGGCGACGAACGCGTCAGCCTTCTCAATCATGGCGATTTTGCGCTGGTGCATGGTGTCCACAATGTCGAGGGTGGTCTGGCCGGGGTACACGCCCTCCAGGCCGACCAGCTTGTGGGTGACCACGCCGTAGACCACGCCGCCGGCGTCCAGAGTTGCGCCCGCGACGGTGCCCATGAGGCCGGTGCGGCCACCTCCGTACACCACGCCAATATTGTTCTGGGCGCAGAGGGTGCCGAGCTCCTGGGCGCGGGTGGTGAAGAGCGGGTCGTTGCCGGAGCGTGCGCCGCAGTAGACGGCGAGGTTGTAGTCAGTCTTCTTCATGGTTCTCCTTGGGGTGTATGTGGGTTTCCGGGGTGGAGCGCCTCTATGCGTTCTACCCGCGATAGATGTTGCTGTGTTGAGGGTACCGGATGCACCTGTGTACCTCATGTGTGCCGCCCGCCGGTTCAGGGGGCCCGTCAGGGGCGGGGGTTACGGTAGCGGGGTGCGTGCCAGCAGCGGGAAAATCTGCTCGGTATTCAGCGGTGCCTGCGATGCAGAATCGAAGGGGCTGCTCATGGCAGGGTTGACCCAGCGCAGCTCAGCGATTTCTGCCTGCGGCACCAGAGAAGCCAATAGCTCGTGTTGTTCGTCGGTGGGTGCGTATTCGTAGGTTTCGGCGCGTACCGTAAAGCCTGCCTCGTTCAGTGCCGCCGCTTCCAGGAGTCCGCGATGGTGCATCCGGGCGGGGTCGGGGGTAAGCCCGATTTCTTCGTTCACTTCGCGGCAGGCGGTCTGTAGCGGGGTCTCCCCCGGTTCGGGTTTACCGCCGGGCATCATGAACCCATCACTGCCCCGTTTGCGCACGGTGAGTACGAGCCCGTCCCGGTTGCGGATTGCTACAGCGCACACGTTCACGACGCGGTGCGTGCTGTCGATGGCGCTGTGCTCAGTAGCGCTGGGTTCGGCGGGCGGGGCGGGCGGGGCTGCTTCTACTCGGTTCTGCGGGTTCTTCTGCGTGGGCATCTTTCTACCCTAGCATTTCCGTATCCTCCAGCCGGCGCTGTGCGTGTTTGTCTTATTCATCCGCCCTGTAGGCATTGGTTTTACGTAATATTTCGGCGAGTTATCTTATGTCCGGTTCATGCGTTTAGGTGCGTGTTACGGTGTAATTAACCGCGATGTCGCGGTACCGTATACGCACTCGACTTGGCGCGATACAGGAAGAGTGCGGATCACTCAATCACCCATGTAGAAGGAACTTCATGATGGCTAACTCTTCCCACGCCCGCCGCTACGGTAGCGCCGGCGCTTCTGTTCTTCTTGCCGCATCCTTGAGCTTGTGCGCTCTGCCTTCTGTTGCAGCGGCTGATACCCCGAATCCGGATAACCCGCCGGTTATTACGGTCTACAACTACAAGGTTGAGACTAATACCCGTGAGTTGAAGACTGCCCTGCGTCTGAACAAGATTACGTTCAAGGCGTCGAAACTGCCCGCGAAAACTACCGCTTTCGCCCCGGCATTGCACGAGGCAAACCATAGGGGTTTCCCGTTTCTGAACCCGATTCAGACGGTGCGCGTTGAGGGCCCGTTCAAGGACGGCACGGCGACTGCGACCCATTACGTTCCCGGTAGCCTGATTGACCCGGCGAAGAACTACAGCTTCGTCGCTAATATCATCGTTGATGGTTACGGGGGCGGTCAGGTTCTGCGCATGGACGTTGTGAAGGATAGCGCCGCACCGGTTCTGCACGTGGATTCGCCGCGTCTGAACACCAAAGGTGAGACCGTGTTGAAGGTGCGCGGTACCGGCTACACCGGTGAGGCGACCCCGCACGGTGTGCGCGTGGTGGTGTCTGATACGAATGTGTGGGTTCCCGGCCGTTTTCCTCAGCAGGGTATGCGTTTCGTGGCTGAGGTGACCGTACCTGCTTCGCAGATTCACAACGGTGCTTTTGAGACGGAGGTGAAGGTCCCGGCGGATGTTGCGGCGACGCTGAATACCTCTCACAAGTACATTGCGGGCACCATGGCTGCCGGAGTTGAGGGTGCTGAGTACGGTTCGTTTGATGCTCAGAAGCCTCTTGAGCTTTTCGCGCAGGAGCCCGTGGTTTCTGCGGTTCCGACCTATGCCCCGACCGTGGCACCTCTGCCGGAAGCAACCGTTGGCGTGAACCCAACCGATGCACCCACCGTTGCACCGCTACCGGAGGCAACCGTTGGTGTAAACCCGACCGATGCGCCCACCGTTGCACCTCTGCCCGAGGCAACCATTGGTGTTAACCCGACCGACGCACCCACCGTAGCACCCCTGCCGGAAGCAACCGTAGGGGTGAATCCCACCGATGCGCCGACCGTGGCGCCGCTACCGGAGGCAACCATTGGTGTGAACCCCACCGACGCACCGACCGTAGCGCCGCTGCCGGAGGCAACCGTAGGCGTGAACCCGACCGACGCGCCCACCGTGGCGCCGCTACCGGAGGCAACCGTAGGCGTGAACCCGACCGATGCGCCGACGGTTCCTGCACTGCCCGAAGCAACCGTTGGAGTGAACCCCACCGACGCGCCCACCGTCCCGGCACTGCCTGAGGCAACCGTAGGCGTGAATCCCACTGATGCCCCGACGGTTCCTGCACTGCCCGAAGCAACCGTTGGAGTGAACCCCACCGACGCGCCCACCGTCCCGGCACTGCCTGAGGCAACCGTAGGTGTGAATCCCACTGATGCCCCGACGGTTCCCGCTCTGCCGGAAGCAACCGTAGGTGTGAATCCCACCGACGCACCCACCGTCCCGGCACTGCCTGAAGCTCCGATGCCTGCCAATAAGGCACCCGCGGCAGATCAGGCACCGGTTGCCGATAAGACCCCGAACGCTGACAAGCTGGAGGACGCAACCGTGGCGCATCCCAAGAGCAAGCCCTCTCAGGAGGCTCCGGTAACCGCCGCCCGCTCGGCACAGGACACTCTGGCAAAGGACAGTCTCGCTAAGGAGAGCAGTCCCAAGAAGGCTACCCTGGCGAGCACCGGTGCATCCGGCGTTGGCGTGATTGTTGGCATTGGTGTTGCTGCAATCTGTGCTGGTCTGGGTTTGAGCGTTCTGCGCTCGCGCCGCCGCTCCTAAGAGTTGCGGGGCGCATAGTCTAGCCCGCCCGGTGTAAACCGCGCATAGCAAAGAGCCGCCGGTTCCCCCATTCAGGGGGAACCGGCGGCTCTTCACGTATCAGCTAATTCAGCCCGCAGAGTCTATCAGCTGGCGCAATCGTTCGCGTTACTTCGAAGCCTTAACCTCGATGCCGCTCACGTCAATCTGTTCCAGCGGAATCAGGCGGTCACGAGTGACCACGCGGTGCACCAGCCAGACCACGATAATCACGGGCAGACCAATGTAGGAGCTGAGCACGCCAGCCCAGTCACCGCTCAGGAACGCCTCGTAGTTCTGGCCGCCAATAACGACCAGGCACATGAGGAAGGCGATAATCGGGCCCGCGGGGAAGAACGGCGCCACGTAGGGCAGGTCCTTCAGGCTATTGCCCTGCTTCAGGTACGCGCGGCGGAAACGGTAGTGAGCTACGGCAATACCCACCCAGGTGATGAAGCCAGCCAGACCGGACACGTTCACCAGCCACAGGTACGCACCATCCGGCGAGAGCAGTGCGGCAATGAAGCCGACCGCGCCGATAGCTGCGGTAGCCAGCAGCGCGTTCATGGGCACGCCGCCGGAGTTGATGCGGGTGAACATCTTCGGCGCCTTACCCTCCTGGGCGAGCGCGAAGAGCATACGAGCCGAAACGTACAGGCCCGAGTTACCGGCAGAAAGCACTGCGGAGAGGATCACGGCGTTCATGATGGCTGCCGCGAAGGCGATGCCCGCACGCTCGAAGATGAGGGTGAACGGGGAGATGTTGATGTTACCGTCCGCTGCGGTGAGCAGGTTCGGGTCGGAGTAAGGAATCAGGAAGCCGATGACGACCATCGCACCAATGTAGAAGAGCATGATGCGCCAGAACACGCTGGTCAGCGCGCGGGGCACGTCGCGGCGGGGGTTCTCAGATTCACCAGCTGCCACACCGATCATTTCGGTGCCCTGGAAGGAGAAGCCTGCCACCATGAAGATGGCGAGTACGGCGGGTGCGCCGCCGACGAAGGGTGCCTCACCGACGGTCCAGTTGGAGACACCCGGGGAGCTACCGCCCAGGATGCCGAAGATCATGGCGATACCTGCGATGAGGAAGACGACCACGGTAACGACCTTGATGGTGGCGAGCCAGAATTCGCTTTCACCGTAGGAGCGTGCCGAGAGGGCGTTGATGCCGGTCAGCAGCACGAGGAATCCTGCCGCCCACACCCAGGATGGGATATCCGGGAACCAGTACCTCATCACCTCGCCGACGGCGACGAGTTCGGCGGCGACGGTAATCGCCCAGTTGAACCAGTAGTTCCAACCCATGGCGAAGCCGAAGGACGGGGACACGTAGCGTGCCGCGTAGGTCTGGAATGCGCCGGGGACGGGCAGGTGCGCAGCCATCTCGCCGAGGGACTGCATGAGGAAGAGCACCATGATGCCGATGAGGGCGTAGGCGAGGATTGCGCCGCCGGGGCCTGCGGTGGAGATGGTCTTACCGGAGGCGACGAAGAGGCCGGTGCCGATTGCGCCGCCGATTGCAATCATCTGCATGTGGCGGGCGGAGAGGCCTCGCTTCAGTTCACCCTCTGCGGGGGTGGCTTCCGATGCAGCGCCGGAAGTCTCTGTAGGCTGTGCCATGTCAGGTCTTCTTTCTGAGGCTATTGCTTCGTGCGTTTGCTAGCGGTCTAGTCTGGTGTCCAGTCTAGTCCTGCTGCGGGTGGTGCCGCCGAAGGTTTGTGCCTGGGTCAAGAAATTCTTCAATCTTAAGGATTTCTTACGTACCGTAAGTTTTCCTAATCTGAGGGTCAATCCTACTCGCTTTTGAGGCTCTTTTCCACCCAAAACCACAAAAACACAGAAAAACCCTCCCGCACCGCTCATATATAAGCGGTACGGGAGGGTTCCCTATCAGGCTAATTCACCCGATCTATTTAGCTCACCCGGCTTTAGTCAGCCAGGTTGTGGAAGGACACCTTCGTGGGGTGCTCCACGGTGCGGGAGACGGTGCAGTCCTTCTGCTCGCTGAGCTGAATCAGACGGTCCACCATCTTCTGCGCCTTGGCGCCCTGCTCGTCCTCGGGGAAGCGCACATCGAAGTCCACCTCAACGTCGTCGAGGCGCACCGCGCCGTCTTCGGTCTGCTTCAGCGCCGAGGCGAGCACCTCGAACACCTCGGGGGTGGAGCGGCGGGAGGTGCCCGCGTCCACGTCCACGGAGGAGCAGCCGGCAATTGCGGCGAGCAGCAGCTCGACGGGGGTCAGCAGGCCCTCACCCACACCGAAGTCGAGGGTTGCGCCGTTGGCACCGTAGGCACGGTAGCGCAGACGGTCGATGCGCTCGATCTTGGTCTGGCGGTAGTTGTCGAGTTCGCGGCGTTCCTGCTGGCGCGAGTACACCTTCTTCTGCTCTTCAGCAGTCTGCACGGTGTTGTTCTGCTCAGCGTTGTTCTGCTCGGCGTTGTTCTGTTCAGCCATTGAGGTTCCTTTCGGGTTGTCTGCACGGTCGCTAGGTTATTCAGCGCCGCGTTGTTTAGCGTCATTCACTATAAGCGTGTTTCTCATTATTTTATTCCCGGACTCTTTTTCTCGTCGGTCAACCGCTTGCTCCTATACACTGGAAAACCGCGGCGGAGCTTCGAAGTCCCTCACGCACACAGTAGATTTTTTGAAGAGCACAACATACACAAGGAACTCTTTTATGGCACAGACCCCCGACACTGGGCGTCCCGGCGCTGAGCGTACGAGCACGCAGAGTGATTTCCGCTTGGCTGTTGCGGATTCTTCCGTGGTGATGCTCGGTATCGCTGTGCTGGGTTTGGGTTTGGGCATTATCCTCAACGCGCACGGCCTGCCCATCTGGACTGCACCGCTGCTATCCGCCCTAGTTTTTGCCGGTTCGGTGGAGTTCCTCATGGTGGGCATGGTCAGCGGCGGCACGCCCCTAGCGTCGATTGCGTTGACGGTGTTCCTGGTGAATGCACGCCACCTGGTGTACGGTCTTTCCTACCCGTTGCACAGCGTGAAGGGTTTCTGGGCTAAGGCTTTGGCGGTTCACACTCTGTGCGATGAAGCGTTTGCTCTCAACTCCGGTCCCGATCGTAATGAGCGTTCGGGGGCGCGCATTCTGTGGGTGAACGTGCTGATTTACGTGTCGTGGGTTCTGAGTGTAGTCCTCGGGTACGTGCTGGGCGCGAGCTTCCTCAACGATCTGAAGGGTGTGGATTTCGTGATGGTGGCTATCTTCACGGTTCTTGCGATGGACGGCTACCGCGCTAACCCGGATCGTGTGACGGTGCTCTTTGTGGCGGTTTCGGCTGCGGTTGCGCTGATTTTTGCGCCGTCCTCGTTCTTGGTGGTGGCTCTGGGTTCGTATGTGGTGCTGCTGCTGGCGCGTTTCCCGGTGGCGAAGCGCCGCGGTACTCTGCCGCATCGTGCTGTGCTTGAGGTAGCGGCTGAGACTGAAAGCGCCGCTACCGCTGATGCTCCCGCTTCCACACAGCGGTAAGAACGTTACATACGTGTTCAAAACCGGTTAGGATAGATGAGCGGAGCTTAGCTCTCCCCTCTTTCTATTTCTAGGATTACTAAGATGCCTCCCGCGCGAACCTGCGCGGAGGCTCCCAGAGGTGAAGGTACACCATGACTCAGATGAAAGACACCGCTAAGGAAACTAGCGACGCAGAACGCTGTGCCGCCCCGGAGTAACACCGCACCGGGAGCGGCATCACCCGAGGTCACACACGAGAACTACTGTCGCGCGCAACTACCCGCGCTGAACTATCCACGCAGAAAACTCGTGCAGGAGGAACAACCCTCCGCCTCCATGTTTCGCGGCTTTCATCAACTCACGTACCTACCGCACTACTTAGCCCCCAGCCTCTTCTTCGGTTGGGCTCTCCCTACCCTTTTTCGCGGATGCTTTCACGGCTTCACCCGCGCCCCTCTTTCGGGGACTCTTCCCCCCCCCTTTCGGGGCACTCTTTCGGAGTCTTTCGCTGAGTATGTGCAGAAAGAGAAAATCTTCATGAACAGTGAAGTGACCACCGGCTATATTCTTGCCGCAATTCTTGTGGCTGCAGGTATTACGTTCCTGCTTCGTTTGCTTCCCTTCGGCCTGAAGAAGGCTCTGGCTGGCTCCGAACTTTTGGATGCGCTCAGCCATTGGATTCCGCTCGGCGCAGTCGCACTGCTTGCCATCTATGCGGTGGCGAAGATTAATTATTCTTCATTCGCTACAGCGGCACCGTACCTGGCGGGTCTGGTGGTGACCGTGGGGGCGCACCTGTGGCGTAAGAATATGGTGCTGAGCATGGTGGCGGGTACCGTCACCTGCGTTGTGCTGGCTAACTGGGTTTTCTAGGGGGTCATGATGAGCATTTCTAAGAACTCTGTTTCTTCCGCTACTGCTTCCCCCGCTGCTTCTTCTCAGCCTGCACCGCAGCAGGCTAGCCAGCCCGCGCCCCATCAGGCTTCTCCCGAGCAGGTGGAGCAGGTCATTGCTTCTGCGCTTCCGCTAACCGGCATGATTCCCGTGGTGGAGGCTCCCGCCTCCCCCGATGCACGGGGGCCTCAGCAGCCGCGCGAGAGCGGCTTCGCCGAGGCGATGCGCGTTGCCGGCGTGATTATGCTGGGCCTGTTCTTTGTCGGCATTGGTCTGGGCGTGCTGGTGCACAGTTACGGTCTGCCGTTCTGGGTGGCGCCCCTGCTGCCGCTCCTGGTGTTTGCCGGTTCGGTCGAGTTCGTGCTGATTGACATGATCTCGAATCATGCGTCGCTGTTCTCTATCGCGGTGATGACTCTGCTCATTAATTCCCGCCACCTCATGTACGGTCTGTCCTACCCGATTGAGCGGGTGCGTGGCGGCTTGGCGAAGTTCTACACCGTGTACACGCTCATTGATGAGGCGTATGCACTGAATACGGGCCCGGACCGCCATAAGCTGCGTGCCTCCCGCATCCTGTGGATTCACGCGGGCCTGCATTTGAGCGTCCTAGCGAGCGCAACGCTCGGCTACGTACTAGGTGCAAGCTTCTTGAGTGAGCTCAAGGGCGTGGATTTTGTGATGACTTCACTATTCGCGGTGCTCGCTATCGATGCGTATCGCAGTTCTAAGGACCGCACGACTGCCGCTATTGCGGGTGTGTCTGCGGCGGTTGGTTTGTTGGTGGCGCCGCAGTCGATGCTGCTGATTTCGATGGTGGTGTACATTCTGCTGCTGGTGTCGCGTTTTGTGGTGGCTAAGCGCCGCGGCACCCTGCCGGAGCATATGCTGGTCGCGGATGAGGAGCCCGCCGAAACTGCCGAAGCCGCCGACACTCCCGCTCATCCCGGCGACTCTGCACACTAAGTCTGAATCCCGCGCTAAGTCTAAATCGCGCACTAAGTCTGGATATAGTAAAGCGCCCCGCCCACCCGAAATACCGGGTGGGCGGGGCGTTATGCTGTCGCCAGCCGCATGTGTGGTTGAACCCATGCGCTGTAGACGTTCAGTATCTGCTGTGCTGTGTACCGCCAAGTGTCCCTGACGGAAGTACTATGCGGGTGCCGGCGTTACGTCCGGCTCCCGTACTAAGCTTACTTGATAGCTGCCAGGGCTGCTTCGTAGTTGGGCTCGTTGGTGGTTTCGGGAACCAGCTCGGTGTAGACAACCTCACCGGCGGGGTTCACGACGACCACAGAGCGTGCCAGCAGACCCGCCAGGGGGCCGTCAATCAGCTTCACGCCGAAGTCCTCACCGAAGGAGGAGCGGAAAGCGGAGGAGGTGACGACGTTTTCAATGCCCTCGGCTGCGCAGAAGCGGCCGATTGCGAAGGGCAGGTCGTTGGAGACGCACAGCACGACGGTGTTCTCCAGGCCTGCAGCCTGCTTGTTGAAAGTGCGGACGCTGGTTGCGCAAACACTGGTGTCGACGGAGGGGAAGATGTTCAGCACCAGGTTCTTACCTGCGAAGTCTGCGGAGGAGATCTCGGAGAGATCAGCCGCGAGAACCGAGAATTCGGGCAGCTTTGCGCCGACTGCGGGCAGGTCGCCGTTGGTGTGGATTACGAGTTCGTTCTGTAGAGTTACTTCAGCCATGCCTTCATTGTCCCCCGGATAGGGCGGGTGTGCAAGGGGACACAGGCACTAGCGGGCAGAGTTTCCGCATAGCTGATTTTCTGCTACGTTGCTTCGCTTCTTCTGGCTCTGCTGTAGCGGCTGTCTAGCGGTAATCCCGGTCTGTGACTCTACGGTAATGAACGGCGCTGACCGTGCGCACCACGTGCCCGCCTCTTTTTCCCTATACTGGACGAGTTCACTATTCGCTTCATGACCAGCACCGATGCGCGCTGCCACGCATCTTCAGGAGTATCCATGTCTTCTATTCGCCGCCGTTTCACCGGCCGTACCGCTTTGGCTCTACCCGCGTTGGGCGCCGCTCTAGCTCTTGTTGTCACTTCCTGCTCGGCAAGCACTGATTCTGCTGTTTCGGGTACCGTAGTGTCTTCTTCTGGCAGCGCTTCTGCTTCCGCGAGCGCGACCTCCACTCAGGCACTGTTCCCCACCCCGTCGGCGAGCCCTAGCGCTACCCCGAGCGCATCCGCGAGTGCCACCCCGAGTGCTTCGTCGCCTGCTCCGGCTCCGTCGGTGGTGACGATTACGGTTCATGCTGAGCCGACCGCATCCGAGTCGAAGACCTCTGAGTCAAAGTCGGATTCCAAGTCTGAGTCGAAGAAGGACTCCACCTGCGCGTCTGATTCTGCATCGACCGTGGTGTCTAAGGCTCTGCGCGAGTTGAAGAATAAGAGCAAGTGGGATCAGTGGACGAACGTTTCGGCAAGCTACGAGGGTTACGACCCCTGTGCTGAGCTGTCGTGGATTGACGCGATTCCGGGTTCTTCCCCGTCTTCGTGCTGCACCGCGGCGATGGTGCACCACATTCTGCTGTTCCACCGCGGCAAGTTCATTGGTACCGCAACCTATGAGCCGTACTCGTTCTCCCCGGTGATTACCCGCACCTCTGACAGCTCGATTCGTGTGACCTACCGTTACATGAAGGAAGACGAGAAGGTACACAACGCGAGCGGTCGCACGACCGCTGAGTTCACCTGGAGCTCTTCGCAGAACAAGGTTGTGATGACCGGTGAGGTTCCGCCGAGCGAGTAGCCGGTTCACCTTATAGGCTACGTGTTTGATGCCCAGGAGGTTGGGCATACGAGAAACCCGCCGTCTCGCATATGGTGCATATGTGAGACGGCGGGTTTTCGTTGCTTAAGGATATGTAGAGTGCCCGAGGGCTAGCTGTTTAGGCAACGAACTTCTTGTAGCCGAAGTATGCAGCGCCTGCCAGGATAGCGATGAACAGAATCTTCTTCATGATGTACTCCTTTGATTGTTCTGAAGGGCACCCGGTGTTTTACTCCGTCTGGCGACTCACCTAAAGGTGAGGGCAGACGGGGCGTCATCCGCACGTGGTGCCGTTGCTCCCTATCTTACCTGCTTTTGAACAACGTTTTCTGTTTGACGTGCCAAGTCCGCATTTTAGACAGTCAAACACGCAGCGGTTCAGCGTGCCCTGAGCCAAGGGATACGCCTCTGACGGGCGCATAATGGGAGCATGAGTATTTTTAAGAAGAAAGAGTACAGCGCTGAGCGCTCGGCTACTCGCATGGCTCGTGCCCTCGCTGTGATGGGTGCGCTGCACTTCATCATCCCGGATCCCTTCGACTCGATTGTGCCGAAGTACCTGCCGGGTCCTGCCCACGCGTACACTCACGGTTCGGGTGTAGCTGAGCTGGGCACCGCTGCCCTGCTGGCTAATGATAAGACCCGCCGCGCTGGTAGTCTGCTTGCGGCTCTGCTGTTTGTTGCAGTGTTCCCCGCGAACATTCAGATGGCTCTGGATGCGCGTAACCAGTCCACTCAGCGTAAGGCTATTGCGTACGGTCGTCTGCCCCTGCAGCTGCCGATGATTTGTAGCGCTCTGAAGATTTGGCGTAAGTCGAAGTAGTCAATACATTCACCATTCGATACATTCGACACTCATCTCAATGATGAGAAAAGCACCTTAGTGTTTTAGAGATAAAACACTAAGGTGCTTTTAGCTTAATAAAAGCTCTTATAAGCTCTTCTTACATCATATTTACGTATAATTGAAAACAACATATTATCTGCCACAGTGGCAGATATATAAACCCAAGGAGATTACAATGGGTACTTTTATTGGCACCATTTTTACCGGCGCAATTATTGGTGCACTTGCACGCTTCTTTATGCGAGGCCGCCAGAATATTTCGATTCTTTGGACCATTATCTGCGGTGCTGTCGGCGCAGCTATCGGTACCTGGGCAGCGACCCAGCTGGGTGTTGCAGACACTAGCGGCATTGACTGGATTCGCTGGATTATCTCAATTATTGCTGCAATGCTGACCATTTCCCTGTACATGGGCTTGACCGGTAAAAAGTAAAGAAATATTTGTCAATTTCTTTTAAAACCTAAGCAATTTTTATAAAGCAAAAAGGCGGCACCTCCCCTAGCGTGAGCTAGTGCGGGAGGTGCCGCCTTTTCTGCGCCTCGCACGAGGCGTTTTATGCCTTCTTGACGACGGAGGACTTCAGGTACATCTGGCCTGCGCCGGGGACCTTCGCCTCAATGTCGTGGCCGTTGACGGGGGATTCGAGCAGGCGGATGCCGCGCACCTTGGTGCCTGCCTTGATGTCTGCGCCGCCCTTGACCTTCAGGCCCTTGACGATGGTGACGGAGTCGCCGTCGACGAGCTCGTTACCGACGGAGTCAAGAACCTTGGAGCCTGCTTCTTCTTCGGTTTCGCCGGCTGCGGTGCGTTCCCATTCGTGGCCGCACATGGGGCATGCCCAGAGTTCGCCCATTTCGTAGGTGTAGTTTTCGTTGCATTCGGGGCAGGCGGGTGCTTCGATTTCGTTGAGGTTTTCGCTCATGGTTCCTTCTTCGATCTGTGCGGATGCGCCGCTCCCCTACGCCTAAGTACCACTGCGTTGGGCGGTGGTGCTGCGGCGTGTGGGCGCGCGTCAGCGAGGGCGGGGTGCGACGGTGGAGGGTGCGAGGGTTCTCGCGTTCGTGCTGACTATACCATTTGGCAGGTGTGAACCGCATGTGCGGGGCTGGTTTTTGCCGGTCTTTTGGGGCGGGTGCGGGGCGTGAATGGAGCCGAAAATAAAATTTGCATGGTTTGTGCGTAATATTTGCGAAAATTCGGGTTTTTGCTCGCTATGCAGAAGATAAGGTGTGTAAAGTATCTAGGGCATTTGTACGTTTTTGAGTGAAAGGCACGGCTTCATGAAGCTTTCTGCACGTAACCAGTTCGCTGGCAAGGTTGTTGAGATTACTGAGGGTGCGACTAACGGCATCGTTAAGATTGAGATTGCTCCGGAGGTTGTTATCTCCGCTTCGATTACTAACGAGTCCATTAAGGAACTGGGCCTGAAGGTTGGCGAGACTGCATACGCAGTGATCAAGGCGTCCAACGTGATGGTTGGTGCTGACCACTAATCCCGGTCGATAAGGCTTATACCCGGCGGCTGCCTCTTGTGGCGCGCGAGGGTTAATAGGGCGGAGCCCCGCACTGTGTGTACAGTGCGGGGCTCCGTTGCTATGTTTTTATCGCTTAGACGTTGAAGCGGAACTCCACCACGTTTCACACGAGACGA
The DNA here is from genome assembly GCF_001812975.1 of Rothia sp. HMSC073B08. NCBI lineage: Bacteria > Bacillati > Actinomycetota > Actinomycetes > Micrococcales > Micrococcaceae > Rothia > Rothia sp. HMSC073B08. The sequence continues at coordinate 41,595 of NZ_KV811076.1, forward strand.
ACGTCACAACCCCACAGAGGGGAGCAACGGCGAGGGCAGGTTCCGCCCCTGTGAGGGCATCCGCAAAGTCATGGAATACGGCGACGCTCGCGCCGCGAGGTTGTCGCGTAAGATCACGAAGGACTAGAAGAACAAGCGCGGCGAGATGGAGGGCGGCACGGTCACGACGACGACGTTTCTCGTGCACTTGCCGCGCACGATGTACGTCGAGCAGCCCGACTTCTATCCGGCGATCAATCCACGCACCGGCAAGCGCCGCATCGACCCCGAGACGGGCGAACCTGTGAGCCGTTCGCGGTGGGTCGCACGAGACAAGGATGAGGCTGAGGAGTACTTCTCGGCAGTTCTTGAGTACCTGGGTGAGAACGTCGTTCCCGGAGGCATGAACGGCATCCCCGGGGTGTCCGTCTAGTATTCAGAGAACGCCCCGCACATGCACGTGCTCGCGGACACGTTTGGCGACGACCCGAAACGACCGGGGATGCTCCATCAAGACTGGTCGCGCGCCTACTCTGAGCATCGCGACGTACGCGACGAGGAGGGTCGCCGAGTACCGGGTTGAGAGAAGATACGAGACCTTCACGTAGGTCTGCGTGAGAACCTCATCGCCAACGGGGTTCGAGGTCGAACGCGAGTCTTCCAAGCGCTCGCTTGAGAACCTCGCCAAGGCGGAGTACGTCGCCTCGATGCAGGCGCTCGATACTGCCGAGGAGACCCTCGCTAGGGTCGCTGCATTGGAGCCCGAGGCACGCGCCGAGGTGGAGCGTCTCCTTGCGGGCGCACGCGAGAAGTCGCGAGGGTTGGTGATCGACGCGGAGCTGGAGGGCGAGGAAATCATCACTCACGCCGAGCTCGATGCGACGACCTCACGGTGGCCGCACATTCACATGCTGAGAACATCGCCGCGTCTGCGCGCGAACAGGGCAAGCAAGAAGGCCGTGAGGAGGGCAAGAAGGAGGTCGCCAATGAGCTCGCCCGCGCCAGCGCCTTGGCGACTGAGGCCGAGCAGCATCTCGCAGCTATCAAGAGCTCGAAGCCACTCTCAGGCGAGCAGGCTCGGGCGCTCTATTCCGAGGGCGTTCGTGTGCTCGCTGAGAGCGTCTCGACGAGGGTCGAGGACGCTGCCGTTCGGAGTGTCATCGACTCGGTTTAGAACGCGCACGTGAACTTCACCGAGTCTGACAAGTTCGCCGACTTCGCGAAGGCGGTGACGGCTGGCAGAGAGCAGCAGCGAGAGCGCACTCTCAACAGACAGCAGCGTAGTCAGCGCGTGATCGAGCAGCGGCTCAACAAGGCCAGCACGACCACCAAGAGTACGACTCATGACTGCGATAGCAGCAACGACTCATTTGAGATGGGGTAAGAGCAATGTTGTTTCGATTGGCGAATGGAAAGATCATTGAAGTTCATCACGGACCGATTGATCCGAAGCTCGCAACGGCGAAGAAACGTGAACGTGAAACTAAGAGCACGAATGATCGTAAGGTGACGAGCACACAACCAACACAGCGTGATGATGCTCAGAAGGCGTAGGAGAGAACGAGAACCCCCGAGACGACTGAGGTCACCTCGGGGGTTTTCGTTCGTTGTAGGGGCTCCTGAGGGCGTCAGGGTTGGTCTGAGATGTGCAGACGCTTTCCGAGCGCCTTGGCTACCTTTTCCAGCGTCCCGGTGGAGATGTTGACACCAGTCTCGACACGAGCGATAGTCGGACGTGAGACCTGAGCACGGTTGGCCAGCTCGGTCTGGCTCCAGCCGAGGGCACGGCGAGCGACGCGGATGTCCTGACCGATACCGTGCGCTGGATTCGGTACACGACTCATGACAGGCTCCCAAGGACGGGTGTAATGGCACGCTCAACACGCACACGCAGGGCGTGTCCATAGGCGCTCATGCCCTCCCAGTCCACCACGTCCTCGCCCTCAGCATTGGTGATGACGGGAACCATGATGCGAGTTCTTCCAAGTCTGCGCATATTTGCGATATTCCCGTACGAAAACTTTCCAAAGGTCTGCAACCGCACACAGCCAGCAAGGAACATCAATGCGGATTCTGAAGCATCGGCGTATCTTGGTTCCAACGCAGTCACATTATTGGAACCCCAAAAGGGAACAGGTTGGTATGTGCAATATCCGACTCCTCCAGCCCCAGTATTAACCATGGCTAACCATTTCCCGGGAAACAGTGGTTGCTCATCAACAAACCCCACCTGGCTGTTGTGGCGTGAAGCCGCAACAACATATGGAGTCTTGCCACTATCACTTCGGATCGCCTGCTTGCCACGGTGTTGAATGAACAATTCATCTATCAGCATTGGCTCGAACCTCAGCTCCGGGAGGGTGTCGTCGTCAGCGAGGCGAGTCTCGCGAGCGCTGTGTGTCTGTGTGACAACCTGGTCCAGCAGCTCTGCGCCGAGACGGTCCATGCCGTCCCAGTCGGCCTCGATAGTGCCATCAGCGGCGGTGAGAGCAGGAACCATAATGCGGGTCTTCTTCAAGCGTCCAAGAGTGGCGCCGTTACCGCCCCAAGAGAACTTTCCCATCTGCTCCTGTATCAGTGAGGAGAGAACGAGCGCATTGCTCTCGTTGAGTCGCACATGACGAAGAACCTGGATGTTCTGGCTCGTGTAGAACGGAACCGGTTGGTAACCAATCGTCTGAGTGTCAAGCCCAATCGTCATGGCGTTCCCGGCCTCAGGTGCCTTATCTTGGCGCGGGCAGAAGCTATCGACTCCGTTGCTTGCCTTAGTTCGAGAGACGAACGGAAATACGGGCACTCCGGAGAGACAGAGCTTGCTCTTGTCGTACCACGCCTTCGAAGCCGTCATCGACTCGAAGACGTCAGTGATGAGCATCGGCTGAAAGTCGAGGGTTTCGAGGACGCTCATTCCTTGCCCTCCTCATCGCTGGTGACACTCATAGACGGCGTGATGAGGTCGCCGAGCCCGTGGGCATGCATGTCAACCTGCCAGGTCACATAGTCAGCAACCGTACTCATGAAGTCCTCGTAGGTCGGTGGCACATCGTTGAAGTAGAAGTAACTGTGCTGCCATTCATCCTCGGCGGTGACTTCGGATCGGACGATGAAGCTCGTGTCGTCCTGGGCGTCACCGCGCAGAACCTCCAGGAGGTGCTTGCGGCGCGAGGCGACCGTACCGTCGTCCACGAGGCCACGGTGCGGGGCGACTACCCAGCCGTCCTTCTCGAAGTTCACGAAGCGAACCTTCTGGTCCTCGCGGTGTTTGCGCCCGGCTGTGAAGATCGCGATGACCGTGTGAGGGGTGTGCCCAGAATTGGTGAAGGTCATCGGGTTCATCGTGATGACGGTTTCGAGCGTGTGATGCTCCAGGATGTACCGCTTGCGAGCCTTATCCTCCTTAGTCTTGCCGACCATCGCGGACTGAGGCACAATCACGGCGAGCTTGCCGCCAGGGTTGAGGAACTCCAGCGCACGCTCGATGAAGGCAAGCTCGGAGAGGTTGCGGGTGTTCTTGTCCTTGGCCTGCGAGTAGGGCGGGTTGAGGAGCACCTTGGTGAAGCCGTGTCCGAGGGCGATTGTGCCGTCGGACAGCTTCATATCCCCGCGCATTTCTGCCATTGGAGCCTCGAAGATCGAGTCGCGACGGAAGTTCGCTTTGCCATCGCCTCGCAGGATCATGTTCGTGGTACCGATTGCGAAGAGCTTGTCCTGGAGCTCAATGCCGTAGAGGCGGTTCTTGCGGATGTCCTCACACATGGCCGCGTTGTCGCCCGCGTCGTCGAACATTCGCTGCATGGCAGCGATAAGGAAGGACGCGGTGCCTGCGGTAGGGTCGAGAACGTAATCGGTGGCGTTCACGTCGATCAACTCAGCCATGAGCGTCGTGATATGCTCGGGCGTGAGCACGATGCCGAGGCCCGATCCGTCGCCTCCACCGTACGAGATGAACTCGTGGTAGAAGTTGCCGAGCACATCGAAGGTAGTCATCGAGGGGTCAGTGACGACGTGGTACACGTCGTTCTTCAGGATGCGGGTCATCCACTTGAGAGGTGACTCGCCAAGGTCTCGGTGGGAGCGGTTGAGCTGCGGTGCCTGCTTGATGAAGGAGAACTGGTCAAGGAGCGTGCCGATCTTCGCCTGAGGCATGAGCGCTTCGGACTTCATGTACTGCTCGGCAGCGTCGTAGATGATGCGCCCATCCCACACCTGGTAGTTGTTACCGGGCGAAATGCTCTGGAGGCGGTCGAGGTTGAAATAGGGGTTCTTGAGCGCCAGGAGAATCGCCGAGACAAGCGGTGCTTTTCGGTCATTTTCGACCGATCCATAGTTGCGCATTCCTTCATGCAGGCGCTCTGCTGCTGCACGAACATCGTCGAGTTGAACCTCTGCGCGCGGGCGCTGTCCGAGAACCTGAACGGCGTAGTACTCGCCAATCTCCTTCTCGGAGAACACGTCGAGGTTGTCGAGGTCGTCAAGGTGCTTGACAAAGCCAGGGGCCAGGTAGGACACGGCGATCTCATGGTGGACTTCGCCACCGCCGACACCCACGGCGAAGACACCCTTGTCGAACGGGATGCCGTTGGCGAGCATCGTCTTCGCGTAGTGGATTGCACCATTGAGCGCGTAGTCAGCACGGTAGGGATGCTCGGTGACCGGGTCACCATCGACGAGGTAGCGCGTACGCTGCACGTCCTTCTTGTCCTCGACCACGACGACGAAACCATCTGAGACGAAGACGAACTCGGGCTTGCCCTCAGCATTGGCCGAGGCAGACTTCGACCCACCCTTGAGGGCGTCTCGCTTCCACTGGGGGCCACCGTCCTGTTCCCAGGGGCGATTAAAACCAATTTCGCGTAGCATGTCACGGACGATCTGGTCCGTCGCCCTCTCGTTCGCCATGTTCATCCTCTCTCTGGCAGGCCGTTTCTACCTCAGATTGTATTAGATATGTTGCATTGAGAACAGTCAGACACGGCAACAAAAGGCGGGTTTTGCCTGAAAAACGCCCCCCTAGAGGTCGGTGTGACCTCCAGGGGGTTCAGATGTGCGTTCAGTGGGCACGGAAGATGAAGACACCGCCGTCAGGGACGTTGGCGATGGCATAGTCGAATCATTCATCGCACTACCAGGCGTCGATGTCGAAGTAGCTGTGTAGGTGCTCGGGAATCTCGTCCCAGATGCACATCTCCTCGGCGAGGTGGGCAGAGTAGTCGTTCTCCGAGTCCCAGAAGCCGCAGTAGCGATCCTCGAAGTCAGACGCACACGGCAGGCCGTCCACATCAGCCACGTAGCAGCCAGTCTCCACCCATGCCAGCAGGACACCCCACTGCACCTCCCCCACCTCCTCGTAGAGGTCACCCCACGAGGCAGCAGTAGACGGCGACATCTCGCCGGTGCCGCTCAGGAAGCCGGTGAGGTCGAAGCACCATAGTTCTTCGTGAGAGGTGGGGGCGTTGGATGTCCTCAGGGATGAGGTCGGCGTCTCCGTTGGCTGTTACGAGAAACAGACCTCGGGACTCCGTGCGATCAATCCAATCCTCCAGCTCCCGAGGCTGGCGTATGAGGCGGTCAAGGTCATAACAGACAATCGCATTGAGGAGCTGGGCCTGAAGGTTGGCGAGACCGCTTACGCAGTGATCAAGGCTTCCAACGTGATGGTTGGTTCTGACCACTAATCCCGGTCAATATGGTTTAAACTCGGGCGGCTGCCTGTTGCGGCGCGCGAGGGTTAATAGGGCGGAGCCCCGCACTGTACGTTCACAGCGCGGGGCTCCACCTTTATGTTTTTATCGCTTAGACGTTGAAGCGGAACTCCACCACGTCACGGCGTATATCAATGTTTCGGAGGAAGCGACATTTTACGAGGAGAGGTCTCCTTCCACGGCCCAATTTCCGTGGCTGCCTTTTCCAGTCCTTCCCCGTAGGTTTCCCACAATTCAGGACACTTTTCACTAATCCATGCGAAACCCTGACGGACATCGACGTCATCAATCCCCCAGCCCCCTATACGGTCTGATTCAGGTACTGATTCAATTGCGACAGCTAGATTTTGAATCATCCGCATCGCTAGATGACTATCAGCATCGGCAACCCATCCAACCGCTCTGATGAGCCAGGCTGCTGTAGCAGTAACACTGTCGGTCGAGCCCTTAATTTCCCACCGGTCAAACGAGCGCAGGACATCTCGATGCAGCAGATAGGCGAGAGCATCCGCGATGTCTCTCTTCAGCTCATCCACCTCATCCGCTTCCGACCCCGGGCCTTGGCGCCCCATTTCCAAGTCTTTGACCGCGAGAAGGGCACCTGTCAGAACATTCAGCTTAAGACCACCGGGAGCCCGAGAATCAATCCGCTCGACCGCGTCAAGAAGAGGACTCGCTACCTGGGGAAGAGCAGTAACCAGCTCCCGGTAGAAGGAGTGGCCTGGACGTTGCTTTTCTGCAGTCGGTCCCGTAACAAGTTCGACGATACGTGAAACTTCAACCTTAGATCCCTGTCTTGTTACTTCCGCAATGAATTGGAGCAATCCAGGATAAGGCGGGTACCCATCACTTTCTGCATAACGACGTTCAAGTCCGTCAACATAATTACTCACAGTGGCATCAGTCAGGTTATCTTGCACTTTCACACCGGTGGACGTTCCCGGAAGTGCAAGAGCAGGATTGGCGCGAAGATGATTGAGGAGGAAATCCCAATCCGCTCCCTCATACTCACGAATCTCCTTCCACAGTAGCGCCAGATGTGTGGGGTCTGAGGCTTGAGGAACAATCCCCAGCAGCGCATCGCGTCGCTGGAGCTGAGAAACCGACGTTAGATTAGCGAGGATTTTGGCTTGCAACTCGCTGTCACGTTTTACTTGTTTCGCTCCTGCCCTCCATAACACAATGGGGATGAGTGCAGTAGCCACAAAGGATGCTAAACCGGCTCTTCCGAGTTGAGTGTGGGTGA